>CAZTJP010000093.1:0-7952 GCA_964613895.1 uncultured Thiotrichales bacterium
CCCTGTGAGAAATGCGGGCTAGCGAGGGCAGCCGGTGATGGCGGCGCATTTTTTCCCGCATCGCCACCACCTCACGGCGCAAGCTGGCCGGATCACGCGGCTGACGGAGCACCTCATCCCGAATTTCGGCGAAACGGGCCTGCAACGCGGGCGGGCCGACAATGGCGCGCGCCCGCACCAACGCCTGAAGCTCCCAGGTCCAGGCCTCCGTTTTCAGATAGCGGTGATAGGCTTCCAGGCTTGGCGCCAACGGGCCGGAAGCGCCACCGGGCCGCAGCCGCATGTCGATCTCATAGACCCTGCCCGCCGGCGTCATCACGCTCAGCAGATGAATCAGCCGCTGACCGAGCCGGGCAAAGAAGACATTGTTGTGAACAGGCGACGCGCCCGTGGTGAAGGCATGATGTCGGCAGGAGTCGTGCACGAAGACCAGATCGAGATCGGAGCCGTAGCCCATCTCCAGCCCGCCCAGCTTGCCGTAACCGATCACCAGCAGATGCGGTGACTGTGGCTGCCCATCGCGCTCGCAACGCGGTTCGCCAAAGCGCTCGACCAGCCGGGTCCAGGCGGCCTCGGCGGCTGTTTCGAGCATCACCTCGGCCAGCCAGGTCAGATGATCGCTGACCTTCATCACCGGCAGGATGCCCAGCACATCCGCCGCCGCCACGCGAAACACCTGCAACTGCTTGAAGTTCCGCAAGCGATCGAGCAACTGCTCCTCATCGCCCGGATCGAGCCGTTCCAGCTCGGCATGCAATGCCTGCTGCATCGTGGCCTTGTCGGGCGGCTGACTCAACGCATTCGGCTCGATCAGACTGTCCAGCAAAATGGGATGGCGCGCCACATAGTCGCGAAACCAGGGGCTGGCCGCGCACAAGCGCGTCAATCGCGCCAGTACCTGGGGCCGCTCCAGCATCAGCGAGAGATAGACCGTGCGGCCGGCAATTGCGCTGATCAAGGTTGCCAGTCGTTCCAGCGTCTCATCGGGATACCCGGTTTCCAGCGCCTGCGTCAGCACGCGCGGCATCAAGCGATCCAGCCGGCGGCGACCTTGCGGCGACAATGCCTGGATGCGCCGGTCCCGCACCAGCGCCTGCAAGGTTTCCAGCACCCGTTCGGGTTGCCGGAAACCACTCCCGGCGAGCACCGCCAGCCAGGCGTCGCGCTCATCATCCTGCGTGCTCTCGATCACTTGCCAGAGCGTCGCCAGCGGTGTGTCCTGCGTGGCTTCGCGCTCATCGCCTTGCTGGCGCGAAAACAGCGCGTCGAAATGCTCGCGCACCACCTGGCGGTGCTGCGCCAGCGCGGCATGGAAGCGCTGCCAGTCTTCGAAGCCGGTCGCTAACGCCAGCCGCCAACGATCCTCATCGCTGTCCGGCAATACATGGGTCTGCTGATCGCGCAGCATTTGCAGGGTATTCTCCGCCTTGCGCAAAAAGCGGTAGGCCGCCAGCAAGGCCTGCACTACTTCGGCGGGCAACAGCCCCCGCTCGCCGAGATATTGCAAAACCGGTTGCAGCCCCGTCTGCCGCAGGCGGCGGTCACGGCCACCGTGAATGAGCTGGAAGAGCTGGGCGATGAATTCCACTTCGCGAATGCCGCCCATGCCGAGCTTGAGGTTGTCGCCATGATATTTGCGCGCCGCCTCGCGGGCGATCATGGCCTTCATCTCCCGCAGCGATTCGATGGCGGTATAGTCCAGATAGCGCCGATAGACGAAACCACGCAGATTCGCCAGCAACGACTCGCCTGCCGCCCGGTCGCCAGCGACGATGCGCGCCTTGATCAGTGCGTAACGCTCCCAGTCACGGCCATGCAGCGGGTAATAGGCTTCCATGGCCGCGCGGCTCGGCGTCAGCGCGCCCGACTCGCCAAATGGCCGCAGACGCATATCGACGCGAAAAACGAAACCATCCGCCGTGTTCGCATCCAGCGACCGGATCAAACGCTGCCCCAACCGGGTGAAGAACTGCTCATTGGCAACCGGTCGGCGGCCATCGGTGCTGCCCTTGTCCGGAAAGAAAAAAATCAGATCGATGTCGGAAGAAAAATTCAGTTCACGGCCACCGAGCTTGCCCATGCCGATCACCACCAACCGTTGCCGCTCGCCGCTGGCGTTCCGTGGCACGCCCATCTGGCGGCACTGATCGGCATACAGCCAACCGAGCGCCGCGTCGATCAGCAAATCCGCCAGTGCCGAAAGATTCGCCAGGGTTTGTTCGACGCTGGACAGATCCGACAGGTCGCTCCAGGCGATCAGGAACATCTCCCGCTGGCGAATCCGGCGCAACTCGCGTGACAGGGCCGCTTCATCGGTGGCCGCCATGAGATGTTGGCGAATCGTATCGGCAACGTCGTTCAGATCGTAGCGGCGCGACAGCCGACCCGGCGTTTCCAGTTCATCGAAGAAAACCTCGGCAGAGCGGTGACAGAAACCGGCGGCGAAATCGCTGATGGCGATCAGTCGCAACAAACGTTCTCGTAACGGTGGCGCAAGACGACCGTAGCGCGCATCGGCCGCCGTCAGCGCCAGCCAGCGCTCCCGCACGCGCTGCCGAACCGGGGCCGGCCATGCCTCGGGGTATTCGATCGCCATATTCTCTTCCAACCCCTTCATGGCACCATTGTAGCGCCTGAACCTTGGGCATTGCGCCACGCCAACGGTATAATTTTGCACTTTTCCCCAGCGCGGAATTTTCATGGACAAGACCTACAATCCTCACGCGATCGAGCAGCACTGGTACCAGCAGTGGGAAAACAACGGTTATTTCAAACCCTCCGGACAGGGCAAGCCATTCTGCATCATGATTCCGCCGCCCAACGTGACCGGCACGCTGCACATGGGGCACGCATTCCAGGATACGCTGATGGATGCCCTGACCCGTTACCACCGGATGCTGGGCGACAACACCCTCTGGCAGCCTGGCACGGATCATGCCGGCATCGCCACGCAAATGGTGGTGGAACGCCAGCTCAATGCCGAAAGCCTCGATCGCCACGACCTCGGCCGCGAGAAATTCATCGAACGCGTCTGGGACTGGAAGGCACATTCCGGCGGCGAGATCACGCGCCAACTGCGCCGCATGGGCGCATCGGTCGATTGGTCGCGCGAACGTTTCACCATGGACGAAGGGCTGTCGCAGGCCGTGCGCGAAGTGTTCGTCCGGCTGCATGAAGAAGGGTTGATCTATCGCGGCAAACGCCTGGTGAACTGGGACCCGGTGCTGCATACCGCCATCTCCGATCTCGAAGTGCTGTCCGAAGAGGAAAACGGCCACATGTGGCACATGCGCTATCCGCTGGCGGATGGCTCCGGTCACCTGGTGGTCGCCACCACCCGCCCGGAGACCATGCTCGGCGACAGCGCGGTGGCGGTGCACCCGGATGACGAACGCTACCGCGACCTGATCGGCAAGGAAGTCGCCCTGCCGCTCACCGAGCGGCGCATTCCAGTGATCGCCGACGATTATGTCGACCCCGAATTCGGCACCGGCTGCGTGAAAATCACTCCGGCGCACGATTTCAACGATTACGAAGTCGGCCAACGTCACGACCTGCCGCTGATCAACGTCTTCACCATCGATGCCCGCATCAACGACCAGGCGCCGGAAAAATACCGCGGCATGGACCGCTACGAAGCGCGCAAGGCCATCGTCGCCGATCTCGAATCACTGGGCCTGCTGGAAAAAATCGAAGACCACAAATTGATGGTGCCGCGCGGCGATCGTTCCGGCACCGTCATCGAACCGTTCCTCACCGATCAGTGGTACGTCAAAATTGCGCCACTGGCGCAACCGGCCATCGAAGCAGTCGAAAAAGGCGACATCCGCTTCATTCCGGAAAACTGGTCCAAAACCTATTTCGAATGGATGCGCAACATCCAGGACTGGTGTATATCCAGACAGCTATGGTGGGGCCACCGCATTCCCGCCTGGTATGACGAGCAGGGCAACATCTACGTCGGCAAGGACGAAGCCGACGCCCGCGCCCGCCACGGACTGCCCGACGACCTGCCACTGCGCCAGGACGAAGACGTGCTCGACACCTGGTTCTCCTCCGCGCTGTGGCCGTTCTCCACCCTCGGCTGGCCCGACGAGACCGCCGAACTGAAAACCTTCTACCCCACCAGCGTCCTGGTCACCGGCTTCGACATCATCTTCTTCTGGGTCGCCCGCATGATCATGTTCGGCCTCAAATTCATGGGCGACGTCCCGTTCCGCGAAGTCTACGTCCATGGCCTGATCCGCGACGCCGAAGGGCAGAAAATGTCCAAATCCAAGGGCAACGTGCTCGATCCACTCGACCTGATCGACGGCATCGACCTGGAAAGCCTGGTGGAAAAACGCGCCAGCAACATGATGCAACCGGAACTGGCCGACAAGATCCGCAAAGCCACCCGCAAACATTTTCCCGACGGCATTCCCGCCTTCGGTACCGACGCGTTGCGCTTCACCTTCGCCGCGCTGGCCTCCAACGGCCGCGACATCCGCTTCGACCTCAACCGCATCGAAGGCTACCGGAATTTCTGCAACAAACTGTGGAACGCCGCCCGCTACGTCCTCATGCAATGCGAAAACCACGATCCAGCCGCCAACCCCCAACAAGCCGAATATTCGGTTGCCGACCAGTGGATACAGGCACGCCTCGACAGCGCCATCGACAGTGTCAATACCCACTTCAACAAATACCGTTTCGACATCGCCGCCAAGGCACTGTATGAATTTACATGGCACGAATTCTGCGACTGGTATCTGGAACTCTCCAAACCCGTGCTGTTCTCGGACGATGCCAGCGATGCACAAAAACTCGGCGCCCGCCTGACCCTGATCAACACCCTCGAAACCCTGCTGCGGCTGATGCACCCCATCATGCCCTTCATCACCGAAGAAATCTGGCAACAGATCAAACCGCTGACTGGCAAAACCGGCGCCTCCATCCAACTCGAAGCCTACCCTCAGCCCAGCGATACCCAAGCCGATCAAAACGCCATCGACGCCATCGAATGGGCCCAAACCTTCATCAACGGCGTGAGGAAGATCCGCGCCGAAATGAACGTCAACCCCGGCAAGAAAATTCCCGTCCTGCTCGCCAACTGGCGCCACAGCGACCAACAGCACTACGACCAGACCCGCGACTACCTCAGCCAGCTCGCCAAACTCGAATCGGTCGAATGGATCGACGAAAGCGACGCCCCCGAAGCCGCCATGACGCTGGTCGGCGACCTGAAAGTCCTGATCCCGCTGGCCGGCCTGATCGACCGCGACGCCGAACTCGAACGACTCGACAAGGAAATCACCAAACTACGCGCCAACCTGGAAAAAACCGAAGCCCGGGTCAACAACCCCAACTTCGCCAACAAAGCGCCAGCCCAGGTCGTCGAACAAGCGCGGAAACAGCTTCAGGAACAGCAGAACGCCCTCAAGGAACTGGAAAACCAGCGCGCCAGAATCGAATCACTCTGATTGCGGAGCACGGCCCCATATGGCCGGATTTGTCACAGGGTCGCGTAAGACCGCTCAAGGTGGTGTGATGGCTTGGCATTTGCGGGCACCGGTTTTGCGCCCTGGGGAATGGAAAGGGGTGACAACGACAAACGGTGCTGCTCACACCTTCAGGTATACCCAACCTTCCCTGAGGCGCTCAGGGATATGCTCGCGTGCGGTTTCTCCGGTGACGATTTTCGGGATCAGTCGCACCGGCTTGCCTTCGCGTCGGCGGGTTTTTGCCAGCGTTCTGGCACAGGCCAGAAAGGTAACGTTGTCGTAGGTCGCCATGATCTTTTCTATCTCTGCCTTGAAGGGTGAGTCTTCGCGCAACATCCGGATATCGTTGTTGACCATCACTTCGAGGCGTAGAGGAACACGGCTCTGGCGATGACTCTTGAGCAGAATCTCGGCTTCTTCCAACGCGATTCGGATGGCGTGGTCATCACCGCTGCTGACATGAATGATGTAACGCGGATCACCCTGACTGATGCCAGCAACGCGAGCATATTTGTAGTAGTGGAATACATCCTGGGCATCGACACTTGCTAGCGGCACACCGAGCGTGTTGGCCCGCAAGACCCAACCTGCCACCAGGCCAAGCGTGATCAGCAACACAGCGGCCACCGCCGACCAGGCTCTCCTTTGGCGCGGCGTATCATGCCGCCGGTACTCCGACGGCACGGGCACGGTCTCATAGGCATAGCCCACCAGATCACGTACTTCTTTCAAATGACAGACACGCTCACCCAACTCGGGATTTGCCTTGATGGCGCGATGGACACGGTCCATCTCGACCGCATCGAGCTGGTCGTCGATATAGAGATTCAGCTTGTCCTGCGAGATTGAATAATCCTGTTTCATTTGACTCTCCTGATCGGGATCACGGTTGCCGGGGAACGCTCGAGATCCAGCAGCCGGGATTTTAGCGACTGGCGCGCCCGAAAAAGCCGGCTCATGACGGTTCCGATCGGAATATCAAGTATCTGCGCAATTTCAGCATAGGTAAACCCGGAAAAATCGGCCAGTGTCACCACCTCACGCAACGGTAGCGGGAGCGAGGCTACAGCAGCACGTACCCGATCGACGATCTGACCCTGATGATAGCGCTCCGGCACCGAGGCCTGATTGCCGGCAATATCCTCGAGTTCTGTCGTGCGCCCGCTGGTGCGCAGGTAATCATGCCAGGTGTTGCCCAGAATCCGGAACAACCAGGGCTCGATCGCCTCGGGATCACGCAGGCTGCGCCAGGATTTCAAGGCTTTGCATAACGTGTCCTGCACCAGATCATCCGCCAGTTGAGCGTCATGACACCAGGCATAAGCCGTACGATAGAGCTTGTTCCGATAGAGCACGCAACAGCGGCGCATCTCGATCGAACTCAGCAGGTTTGAAATCAGTTTCATGGGCGCCCTGGTTACGGAAGATACGGAAAGCGTGTCACTGACAACTATATAGACGCCCGAGCCAATGCTTTATTCAATTTTTTCCCGACTTTTTCCCATCTCGCCAGTCCAGCCGAAAATAAAGTGAATAACCCCAGGGCTTCTTCGTCTCTTCATTGTCCGGCAGGCCGACAGGCGGCTTGCTTCCAAACCCAGCCATTTCTTGAGGAGGCTTTAACCCATGAAAACCTGTCACCCCTTTCTTGTTGCCGCAGTGATGGGGTCACTGCTGTGTTTGGTCGGCATCGCTCAGGCCGCACCACTGGATAAAAAACCAGCACCATCACCTGGACTCTTCCATCCCAAGCGCATCATGCCCAAGCCTGAAGCGCCCGAAGACAAACCCTTTGCGGAGCACTTTATTGTCCTCCACATTTCCAGCGGCGACAGCTTTGCCCAGAAGCTTGTACTCAACAACGCCCAGAATCTGGCCAACTACTACGGCCCGGACAAGGTTGCCATCGAGATCGTCGCTTATGGCCCCGGGCTACGTGCCCTGTTCAAGGAAAATGAATACGCCAAACGTATTCAGAATCTCGCAACCAACAGTGGCATCACGTTCTCCGCCTGCGCCAACACCATGCGCGGCATGGGAAGAAACCTCCAGTCACTCAACAAGGTCGCCAAAGTCGTGCCGGGCGGCGTTGTCCGGATCACCGAACTCGAGGAAGCCGGCTGGACCTATATCCGACCCTGAACAACGGAACAGGAAACCAAAACACACCGCCCAACCACCAACCGGAAAAGACCTATGAAGCAATCTGCTATCCATCTTGTCACGGCCAGCGTTTTCCTGACTTTGCTCGCCAGCACACCTACCGCCCACTCCGCCAACTGGTTCAAACTTCGTGGCACTGAGCCTGGCGGCACGGCCCATACACTGCAAGTCTGGGGATTCCTGCAACCCCGCTATGTCACCGACCAGAGCAAGGACATCAATATCAGCGTCGGCCCAGCCGCATTGCAGGGGGCGCTCAACGGCAGCCATGTGGTACCCGGCACCATCCCCCGCGAGCGGCAGGTC
>CAZTJP010000094.1:0-7779 GCA_964613895.1 uncultured Thiotrichales bacterium
GGTTCCGGTGACGCCAGTTTTTGACCCGTCATCCCGGAATGGGAAGCTCTGGGGGCAGGTTCGTGTTATTGCGCGGTTTACTATGGAGCTGGTTTTGGTTTCGTAGCGATGGGGCCATCCGTCTGAGGTGTTAGAAGACGGACTTGGCCAGTTCGTTGAGGGCTTCGAAGTTGGTGACCTGGATGTGGTTGTGGCGACAGTCGACGATGCCGGCGCGGCGCAGTTCGATGGCGACACGGCACATATGGACGGAAGTGATGCCAATCGCGTCGGCGACATCTTCATGGGTGAGCGGGAAGTCGACTGTTTGGGAGATGTCCACGCCACGCGTCTCCAGTTTGCGCAGCAGGTTGACGAGGAAAAAGGCGAGTTTTTGCTTGGCTGGCGCTTGGCCGACGTAGGTCAGGCGTGTACGGCAGGCTTCCGCCTGTTCCTGTTGGATTTCCAGCAGGCTGTGGATCAGTTCGGGCTGTTTCTGCAGCAGTTGCATGATGCTGTTGGCGCTGAAAGAACAGACCCGGCAGGGTGACACGGTGATGGCTGAGTAGTCGATGGGCTGGCTCATGTCGGCCTGGTAGCCGAGGTAATCGCCTGCCAGTGCGACTGACAGGATTTGTCGGCGACCGTTCGACAGGGATTTGAAGCAGATGGCCCAGCCTTCCTGGAGCGTGAACGCGGCGCGCGGGGTGTCGCCTTCCATGAAGATGTATTCGCCTGCTTCCAGCAGGTGCTGGGCGCTGCGATGTTGCTGGAGGTCGTCCAGTTGGGCTTCGCTGCAATGCTTGAACCAGGCATGCCGGCGACTGGAGCAATCCTTGCATGACAGTTGGTTTTGGCGGGCAAGCTTTATCGTGAGATTCATTGCAGACAATGGCGCGCTGGGAGCAGGGTTGATTCTAATGGAAACAGGGGTATGAGCAGGCATAACCGTGAGGTTAGTGGTTGAATTGAACGGCCTGGCGCGATGAGGCGGCTGGGGGCCGCGGCGCGGGGTGGAAGACCGCCTGTTTCCGACAAACGGGGTGCTGATCGGTGTTTTAACATTTGTTAAGGTTGGCGCTGATTTGCGGGTGTGAGAATGGAGCGGATTGCCCGGGGCTTTGGCCCTGGATTGGCAGGCTATGGAGATGTCATATGGTAGAACTGTCGCCGGAAGAACAGAAGAAAGCGATTGCGGAAGCGCCGAAGGGAACGTTCGCCGTTCTCCTTGTCTATGCGCTGTTGATGGGGGCCGGCTGGCTGCTCATGTTTTTCGGGTTTTTTCTCTCCCATGGGCCGGTGAACTAGAAGGGAGGCTGGCATGCACGTCGATTCAACGGAGCGCAAATGGGTCATTCTGTCATTCCTGATGGCATTCGCCATGATCGGGATTCTGGCGGCCTATGCGATCAACTACAACATTCGTCCACCGAGCAATGTCGAGACCATCGATTCGACTGCATTGCAACTGACGGAAGAATTCGCCGAGGACAACCTGGGGTTGAAAAAGGCCGAGGACGGTTCGCTGGTCGTGACGATGGTGGCGATGCGCTACGGATTCTATCCGCAGGACATGAAGGTGCCCGCGAATACCCCGATCACCTTTCGTATCGCCAGTGCCGACGTGTTGCATGGCGTGCATACCGCTGGCACGAACATGAACACGATGGTCGTGCCTGGCTATGTCTCACAGTTGACGACCACCTTCCCCAAGCCGGGCAAGTATCCGATGTTCTGCAACGAGTATTGCGGTCTCGGGCATGACTTCATGTGGTCGCGCCTGATCGTGGTGCCCAAAGAAGAATTCAAGTTTGGAGAGGACTCGTAATGGATGCTCAAGCAGGCAGATTGCCACTGGCGAATATCTGGATCGCCTTCATCACGTTCTTGCTGGCCGCATTCATGGGACTGTACCAGGTATCGGAAAGAAGCGGCCTGTTTCCCCGCATCGAGTTCGTCGAGCTGTATTACCGTTCGGTTTCCAGTCACGGCGTGATCATGGGATTCGTGCTGACGACGTTCTTCATCATGGGGTTCGGTTACTGGATCGCGCGCAGTACGCTCAAGATTCCGTTGTGGGGTGGCAATGCACTGGGCTGGCTGAGCTTTCTGGTCAGTCTGGGCGGCACGGCGGCTGCGGCAGCGATGCTGTTCACCGGGCATGCCTCGGTGATGTACACCTTCTATCCGCCATTGAAGGCGAACCCGGTATTCTACATTGGCGCCACGTTGCTGGTCGTTGGTTCATGGATCTGGTGCTTGCAGATGGTCATGACCATGAATGCCTGGAAAAAGGCCAATCCGGGCGCGCCGGTGCCGTTGGCGATGTATGCGATGACCGCCAATGCCATTCTGTGGTTCATCACCAGCCTGGGTGTGGCCAGCGAGGTGCTCTTTCAGCTGATACCGTGGTCATTGGGTCTGATCGATACCATCGATGTGGGTCTGGCAAGAACCCTGTTCTCCTGGACCTTGCACGCGATCGTTTATTTCTGGCTGATTCCGGCCTATATCGCTTTCTACACGCTGGTGCCCAAGGCAGCGGGCGGCAAGCTGTTCAGCGATGAGTTCTCGCGGATTTCCATTCTGATGCTGCTGGTGTTCAGTGTGCCCATCGGCATGCACCATCTCTATGTCGATCCGATGCAGGCGGCCGGGTGGAAATTCGTCCACATGCTGGGTACCTTCATGGTGGCCATCCCGACCTTGATCACCGGTTTCACCGTGATCGCCTCGCTGGAGGTCTCGGGCCGCTTGCGCGGCGGCAAGGGATTGTTCGGCTGGATCAAGGCGCTCAATTGGGACGACCCGATGGTGCTGGCCGGTGGTTTTGCGCTGCTGATGCTGACGATCGGTGGCTGGGGCGGCTTGGTCAATGCCAGTTATTCGATGGATACCGCAGTGCACAATACCCAGTGGATCACCGGGCATTTCCATCTGATCTTCGCCGGCACGACCGTCATCATGTATTTCGCCATCGCCTATTACATCTGGCCGGCGATGACCGGGCGCCCGCTGTTCTCGAAAAGGCTCGCTCGTTTCCAGTTGTGGTTGTGGTTCATCGGCATGCTGGTGCTGACCTTGCCCTGGCATATTCTGGGCTTGCTGGGGCAGCCACGCCGCATTGGCGCACCTGCCTACAGTCAGGAGTTTGTCGAGCCGTGGATACCTTATGAGATGGCGATGGTGCTGGGAGGCGCTATTCTGGCGTTGTCAGCGGTATTGTTGATCGTCAATCTGCTGTTCAGTCATCTCAAGCGCCGCAGCACACAGCGGCCACGCATGGAGTATGCGGAAGCGTTGCATCCGACCTTGAAGTTGCCGGCCTTGCTCAATGGATTCGGTTTCTGGGTGATCGTGATCGCGGCCTATATGGTGGCCAGTTACGGTTATCCGATTCTGCAGTTTTTCCTGATGGATACACACGGTAGTTTTCCATGGAGCATCTGACCATGACAGGCAGTAGTGTTGTGAAGTTTTTTCGATGGGCCATTCTGGTGGCCAGCGTGGCTGCCGCCGCAGAAGCGTTCTCGGCCGCTTCGTCCAACGTCGTCTGGGATGCGCAGACCCGCGCCCTGATCCGCAATGCGGATGTTGAAAAAGGCGCCGAGGAAGCCAAGGTCTGTAACGGTTGTCACGGCAAGGATGGTAACGCCGAACTGGAAGAGAATTTCCCCTACCTGGCCGGTCAACGCGCCGAGGCGATCTACAAGCAGATGATGGACTACAAGGATGCGACTCGGGGTCATGGGATCATGCAGAATTTCGCCACCATTCTGACGCCGAAACAGATTGCCGATATCGCGGTCTACTATTCCCGCCAGGCGTTGCCGGTTGCGTCGGTGGATGAAGCCACGGAAGCTGCCAAAAAGCTGGCGACGCGAGGGGATGCGGATCGATTGATTCCACCCTGTGCAGCTTGCCATGGCGATAAGGGGCAGGGGTCGGTCATCGATATTCCCGCGCTGGCGGGGCAGAACCCCAGCTATTTCGTCACGATCATGCAGACCTTCAAGGCGGGGACGCGGGCAAACGATCTGTACAACCGGATGCGTCTCATTGCCGGTTCCTTGACCGACCAGGAGATCGTTGAGCTGGCGGATTACTATGCCTCGATCGGCACGCGGGAAGAAGACGACGAGGACGAGGAATAATCCCTTCAGGATTGTGCTGCCCGGGAGACGGTCAGGGTGGCTGATTCCCGTTGCTTCCATTGCGGTTTGCCCGTCACCGAGGAACGGCCACCGCGTGTTGCGCCCGATCGGGCATTCTGCTGCCAGGGCTGCAAAGCCGTCTATCAGGCCATCGTCGATGCCGGCCATGAGGACTACTACCGTCATCGAGACGAGGCCGGCCCGCGTCTTCAAGCCGAACAGTTGGAAGAACGCCTGGCCCGGCTCGGGTTGTATGACAACCCCGAGATTCAGCAGGCCTTCGTTCGTGAGCAAGGTCACTTCAAGGAAGCCTGGCTGATTCTGGAGGAGATTCGCTGTGCCGCCTGTGTCTGGCTCAATGAGCAGACTTTGCGGCAGCTCGATGGCGTGCTCGATGTGGAGATGGATTATGCCGCCCAGCAAGTCAGGGTCAGCTGGGATCCGGACAAAATCCGCCTGAGCGAGATCCTGGCTGCCATTTCCCATATCGGCTACATCGCTTATCCATTCGATCCACGGCATCGGCAGGCGCTCAATCAGGAATTGCAGCAGCGCAGTCTCAAGCGCATTCTGTTTGCCGCCATTCTCGGCATGATGATTCTGCAGACTGCGATTGGCGGCTATTTTCTTGGTGATGCCGGCGAGCAGGGACAGTTGCCATTGTGGATACGCATTTCGCGCTGGACCAGCCTGCTGGTGACCGGGGTGATTCTGGCTTATCCGGGGCAGTTGTTTTTTCGCAATGCCTGGCGGGATCTCAAGAATCGTTCGCCGGGCATGGATGTGCCGATCGCGCTGGGCCTGTCGGCGGCGTGGCTGGGCAGTCTGTGGGCCACGGTCACCGGCCGGGGAGAGGTTTACTACGAATCGATCACCATGTTCGTGCTGTTCATTCTGCTGGCACGCCATTTCGAGTTGCGCGGCAGAATCGCGGCAACGGCGCTGCTCGATCGGTTGGCCCGGATCGTCCCCGCTCAGGCCCGGCGCATCGAGGATGGCGTCTGGCGGGAGGTGTCGGTGCTCGAACTCAAACCCGGCGATCGGGTCGGGATCTCGCCGGGTGAGACGGTACCTGTCGACGGCAGGTTGCTGTCGGCCGTGGGGCGTTTCGATGAGTCGCTGTTGACGGGGGAAGTCCAGCCGGTGCCGCACCGTCAGGGCGACAGTATCGTCGGTGGTTCGATCAATCTCGACCAGCCGATCGAGATCGAGGTCGTGACCCGCAGCGCTGATTCCGCCCTCAGCCGGATACAGCAGTTGACCCGGCAAAGCGTCACTCACAAGCCTCATTACACGGAACTGGCCGAGCGTATTGCCGGACGGTTCGTGGTCATCATTCTGCTGGTGGCGGCATTGACGGCGGTCATCAATGCGCTGTTCGATCCGCAGCATGCGCTCAGCCGGGCCATTGCAGTACTGATCGTCACTTGCCCTTGCGCGCTGGCGCTGGCTTCACCGCTGGCATTGTCGTTCTGCGCCGCCGGGTTGGCCAGATTGCATGTCCTGCCGGTGCGCATGAGTGCGATCGAGGCGTGGAAGCATATCGACACGCTGGTGTTCGACAAAACCGGCACGCTGACGCAGGGGACGCCGCAACTGTGCCAAGTGTTGTCGCTTGGCGACTGCGGTGAACAGGCCTGTCGACGGATGGCGGCATCGTTGGAGCGCGGCGCTACTCACCCTGTTGCCCGGGCGGTGCTGGCGGGTCTCGATCCGGCGTCACTGCCGCAGGCAACCGATCTGGTGAATCATTCCGGTCAGGGGATCGAGGGCCGGGTCGACAAGCGACTGTGGTTTCTGGGCAGCGAGGCATTCGTCACCTCGCAGGTGGGCGAACAACGGTTTCGGGCGCGGCTGCAGCCCCATCTGGATGGGTTGCAACGTTGGCGTGCCGAGGGCGCCAGCGTTGTATATCTCGCCAGCTCCGATGGTCTGGAAGCGCTGTTCGTATTGTCCGATCCGTTGCGCGAAGGCGCCCGGGCATTCGTGCGTCGCTACGGCAGGGGGCGGCGCACCGTGATCCTGAGCGGGGATCACACGGACAGCGTCGAAGCCATCGGTCGCGCCTTGGGTGTCGACGAGGCGCATGGCGGCTGCTCGCCCGAAAAGAAGCTGGATTGGATTCGCCGTCAGCAAAGGCGAGGGCACCAAGTACTGATGATGGGCGATGGCATCAACGATGCGCCGGTCCTGGCGGCTGCCAATATTTCCCTGTCGTTCAGTGATGCCACCGATCTGGCGCGCAGTCATTGTGATTTTCTCGTCATGCGCAAGGATTTCCTGTCCCTGATCGATGCATTTCCGTGGATGGAGAAGGCGCGTGCGATCGTTGTCCAGAACCTGGGTTGGGCGGTGTTGTATAACGTCATTGCCGTACCGGCCGCGGCGCTGGGCTGGGTCACGCCGTGGATGGCTGCCATCGGCATGTCACTGAGCTCGTTCGTGGTGCTGCTGAATTCGTTCCGACTGCGGGTCGTTCACGCCGATGGGCGGGCTGGCTTTTTCACATATGTTAAGGACCGCCGGTGATCGTGATTGCGACACTGCCGGCCTGTATGGCTGGCGACAAGCCAGTCAGCGCGCCGCATGGCGTGGTCGCAGTCGTGATCCGGTGAGAAAGCCGGGCTGGGGCGAAGTTGTCTGTCTTGGAGGAAGGATATGAGCCGAAAACAGAATTTACCGTTCAACCCTCGTGGCGCGGGTGCTCTGCTGACCGCCATGTTACTCATCGCCGGGTCGTTCGGTGTGGTGTCCGCGGGAACGGAGTCTCAGGCCCCGGCGCCTGCCACGACGGCTGCCGTGACGCTGAAGAAACTGTCGAAGGCCGAACGCAATCCGATCAACGACTACAATATAACGATCAATTACGAACTCGGTATGCACTGCACCGGATTCGATTTCACCTATTGCTGCATTCTGCCGCCCTACAATTCGATTCAGAGCCAGGTCATCAAGACGGCCCGCAGCCAGGATGAGCTGCCTGTACTGCTGGGCGCTGATGAGAAGGATCCGCATATACTGGTGGATGGCGACAAGCGCATGAGATTGCGTTACAAGCATGTTGGCAACAGCTATTCCGAAGGGGTGAAGCTGCGTTACTGGCGGGTGCCCTACGATCTCAATGATGACGGCAAATATGACAAGGGCGAGAACGTGGGCAATGCCTATTTCACGCATCTGTATATCTATGACGATCTCGAAGGTGGCAATGCCAAGGGCACCAGCAAGGACAGCGAAAAGAAATATGTCGGCATCCAGTTGAAGATTCCCACCGACCATGGTCCGACCGGGCAGCCGCTCAATAACGGTGACCTGCGTTACTCATCCGAAACGGGTACGATCGTTTATACCAAGGGCCCGGTCATGGACAATGTGCCCATCATGTTGACGCATCCCGGGATCTGGGAGGCGCTGGGTCTGCCGTTGACGCCTTTTTTCGATGATCAGGTCAAGCGTGATCCGTTGTCGCTGGTCGAGTCCGATATCTCGCCGTTTCAGATGGCGCGGGTCGAACTGGTGGATGCCGATACCGGCAAACCGGTGCTGGACAGTCATTCGGGCAAGCCGATTGCGTTCACCGGTACCAATCCGATCGATGTGCCGAACTGTGCCAACTGTCATTCCAACGACAATGCCAATGGCAAGA
>CAZTJP010000095.1:0-7738 GCA_964613895.1 uncultured Thiotrichales bacterium
CCACTACGCCTGCGCGGCCCTCGGTCGCGAACACCAGCCATCACACCACCTTGAAACGCCCTCGCGACGAGACCCGGCGAGCACTTTGGGTTGAGCGATCCGTGAACGGCTGGTGACTGCCGGGATGCGGGGGTCGGAAGAACACCAAAACGCAATAACGCAAGCCTGACCCCGCGCAGTGAATCCGCGGGGCGTTGCGCGGAGATCCGGGGGAAAGATGCGCCGGTCGAGACTGAAATGCTAATCTAATACCATCGAACACTGACAACAAAGCAAGCCCATGGACTTCTACACCAAAAGCGGTAGCCCCGAAAAACAGCGTACCGCCTGCGTCATCATCCCAATCTTCGCTGGCAAAAAACTCTCGCGCGCCGCGCGAACGCTGGATGAAGCCTCGGACGGGGCCATCCGCCGCTTCCTCAAACGCGGCGACCTCACCGGCGAAAAAAACCAACTCGCCTGGCTCTACAACATCGACAACGTCTACGCCGAACGCATCCTGCTCGTCGGCTGTGGACCCGAGCGTGACATCACCGCCACCAGCTTCGCCGACATCTGCCACACCGTCGCCAACGCACTCGACCAAAGCGGTGCAACCGAAGCCTTCAGCTACCTCACCGCCATCGACACCCGCCACCTCAACCAGACCCAACTGGTCCGCGACACTGTCATCAACTTCGAAACCGCCCTGTACCGGTTCAACGACTTCAAGACCGATGTCAAAACCAACCCCCGACCGCTCAAACGCCTCGCCATCGGCGTCCCGCGCCGGCGTGATCTTGCACGAGCCGAAACCGCCATGCTCGAAGGCAAAGGCATCGCACTCGGCATCGTCGTCGCACGCGATCTCGGCAACCAGCCCCCCAACATCTGCCATCCCAGCTACCTCGCTGCCCAAGCGGAACGGCTGCAAAAAACCTATCCGACGCTGAAACTCAACATCCTCGACGAAGAACAAATGACCGAGCTCGGAATGGGCGCCTTCATGGCTGTATCCCGTGGCAGCAACCAGCCAGGCAAACTCATCTGCATGGAATACTTCAACGCCCCCGATCCCGACGAAAAACCCATCGTCCTGGTCGGCAAAGGCATCACCTTCGACACAGGTGGCATCTCCATCAAGCCCTCCGCCTCGATGGACGAAATGAAATTCGACATGGGCGGTGCCGCCAGCGTCTTCGGCGTCCTGACCGCCTGTGCCGACATGCAGCTGCCGGTCAACCTCGTCGCAGTCGTCGCCGCTGCCGAAAACATGCCGGGCAGCGATGCCTCACGGCCCGGCGACATCGTCAAGACACTTTCCGGCAAGACCGTCGAAATCCTCAACACCGACGCCGAAGGCCGGCTGGTGCTCTGTGACGCGCTCACCTACGTCGAACGCTATGAGCCCGATGTGGTCATCGACATCGCCACGCTCACCGGTGCTTGCATCATCGCCCTGGGTCACCACCTCTCCGGCCTGATATGCAACAGCCCGTCGCTGGGTCGAGAACTGCTGCAAGCAGGCCAGAACACCAATGACCGCGCCTGGGAACTGCCGCTGCTCGACGAATATGCCGAGCAACTGAAGAGCAATTTTGCCGACATCGCCAATATCGGCGGTCGCCCTGCCGGCACGATCACCGCGGGCGCATTCCTGTCAAAATTCACCGAAGAATACCGTTGGGCACATCTCGACATCGCCGGTACCGCCTGGCGCTCGGGTGACAAAAAAGGCGCAACGGGCCGCCCCGTCCCGATGTTGCTCGAATTCATCTTCAAACGACTGCGCGCGGAAACGGACAGTTGAGCAATGACCCGGGTCGATTTCTACATTCTCGAACCCTCGGCTGCACAAACACGCCTTCAGTTCGCCGTGCGACTGACGGAAAAACTCTATCGCGACGGACTCTCGGTACATCTTCACAGTGACGATGAACAGCTGCTGCGGACACTCGACGACAGCCTCTGGACTGCCCGCGACATCAGTTTCATCCCGCATGAAAGAGCCGACACCCCGATGACTGGCTGTCCGGTGACACTGGGAAACGGTGATTTCGATGGCACGGAACAAGTGCTCATCAACCTCGCGAACGAGGCGCCCCCCTTTTTCTCGCAGATGGAAAGAGTGGTCGAAATCATCGACAGGCGCGCCGACGACGTCGCCCAGGGACGCGCCCGCTATGTGTTTTATCGCGATCGGGGTTATCCTCTGCACAACCACAATATCAAATGACAGGGAACCACGGGCCTTGTATCGCCCCAATCACGGAGCAAGCTGACAATGAACGACTCAGACGAACACATTCCCACTCTCGATGAAATGATCTTCCCCGGACGGCACAGCCAACCGGATGCCAACCGAGAACAGACCAACGCATCCGAACCGCCCCCCATCGCCGAACCACTGAGCGACAGTGGACTGCAAAATGTTCAGTCAACCGAACAACAACCACAGTCCTCCAGGGAAAAGACCACCAGCGGAAAATCGAAGCGCACCAATTTCGAAACCATGGTCAACCGCCAGGTCGACGCTATCCTGGCCCGGCACATGAAAGCCGCCCGCGCGGAAATCGTTCGCGCGGTCATGCTCGAATTGCGCTCACGACTGCCAGTCACCAAACGGAAGAAAGATTAGTCCGGATCTGTCACCACGGCGAATTCACGCTGGCCGAATATCCACCCGCCAATACCCGGTTATCCTCAAGCACCTGTCGGTGTGATCTCCTGTACCAAGTGGCGTCATTCCGGCATGGACGCCGGAATCCAGTGCCATGGAGGGCAATTACAACGGGGGTTCACATCCCTGTGACCGGATCCCCGCATCCTGCGAGGATGACGAACTCCAGCGGGGGCAAGACTTTCAGGCAACCGGGGTATATACTGCCCGCCCACAACCCGAGCGCAGGCAGGATCCGCTGGCGCGACCACACGCCCATGATCAACAGCCTCCCGACCCCCTTCGCCCGACTGGGCCTGCCCGCCGACCTGTGCCAGACACTCGAGCAACTGGGCTACGAACAACCCTCCGCCATCCAGAACCGCAGTATCCCGGTGCTGCTCGAAGGACGGGATCTGCTGGGCGTGGCGCAAACCGGCACGGGCAAAACCGCCGCTTTCGCGTTACCCATACTCGCCAGACTCAAACCGACCACACAGCCAGCAGCCCTGGTGCTCACCCCCACCCGGGAACTGTGTATCCAGGTCGCCGAAGCCTTCGAAAGCTATGCCGAAAGCAGAAAGAAAATCCGCGTACTACCCATTTACGGCGGGCAGGACATCGGCAACCAATTGCGCAAACTCAAAACCGGCAGCCAAATCGTCGTTGGCACTCCCGGACGGATCATGGACCACATTCGCCGCCGCAGCCTCGACCTTTCTGCCCTACAAACACTGGTGCTGGACGAAGCGGACGAAATGCTGCGCATGGGCTTTGTCGAAGATGTCGAATGGATTCTTCGGCATACCCCTGAAAACCGCCAGACAGCCCTATTCAGCGCTACCATGCCCAGCGCCATTCAACGTATTTCCGAGCGCCATCAGAAAAAACCGACCGAAATCCGCATCGAATCGAAAACACGCACCGTCGAACGCATCGAACAAACCTATATCGAAGTGAGCGCCCGCCGCAAACTCACTGCCCTCGACCTGGTACTCGAAACCGAGAACACCGACGGTGTCATCGTCTTCGTCCGAACCCGCAACTCTGCCCAGGACCTTGCCACCAAAATGCAAACCCGGGGCTATCGCTGCGCGGCCATTCACGGCGAACTCAGCCAACGCCAGCGCGAACTGTGCCTGCAACAACTGAAAGCATCGGTCATCGACGTACTCATCGCGACCGACGTTGCCGCACGCGGCATCGACATCCAACGCATCACCCACGTCATCAACTATGACATCCCCACCGACGGCGAATCCTACATCCACCGCATCGGCCGTACCGGTCGGGCTGGCCGCACCGGCAAGGCAATCCTCTTCGTCACCCCGCGAGAACGGCGCATGCTGCGGCTCATCGAAAAAACCACCGGACAACCCGTCACGCCGACCCAACTGCCCACGGCCGGACAACTTAAGACCATCCGTGAGCAACGATTCGCAGAAACAATCCGCCAAACCCTCACTACCGAAAAACTCGACAACCTGCGCGATACCCTGCACCGAATCCGCAAAACCCACCAACTCACGCACGAACAAATGGCACTCGCCCTCGCCTTTCAGTCCCAAAAAAACCACGCACTGATGGTCGAACCACACGACCTCGACTTGACGCCATCCGCACAACCAACGAACAAAGCAAACAGAAAACCCACCCCACCATCACGACGCAACCCCTCCCGCCACGAACACCACGAACGGCACGCGCAAAAGGAAAGACTGCCAATGACCCGCTATCAACTCAGCGTTGGCGAACGGCACGCCATCCGCATCAGTGACATACTCGGCGCTGTCGCCAACGAACTCGACATCGACAGCCGCTATATCGGCAAGATCCAACTCGACAAAGACCACAGCACCATCGAACTGCCCGAAGGCATGCCTGACGAAGTATTCGACACCTTTCGGAAAATACGCATCAAGGGATACCCTGTCCGCCCGAAACCACTCAAACCCGGCCCAGCACCGAAATCCCGCCAGCGCAAAGGCAAACCCGCGACAAAACAACCTCGTCGCAATCGATCAGCCAAAAACAAAACCCGCAAACGCTACAAAAGCAATCTGGGTAAACCTCGCTCGTCCCAAGCACCCCGCCAAATACAGGACTGAACCAGATGCCCCATGACATTGCATAGTGAAGCCGTAGCGGTCGCCGTCGTAAACCGGATATTTATCGATGGCTCGACCAGAACGGTCGATGCTGCGCGCGCCAGGTTTCAACCCAAACCAATCCTTGCGGAGAAAAAAACACACTCACCGCCCCATCCCGGTCGGTGCGCAACAACGGAATCCCTCGCTCCCGATACCGCGCCATCACCTCCCGGCGTGGAAATCCATACCGGTTCCGATACCCCACCGAAATCACCGCACCCCCCGGCCGCACCACATCCAGAAAACCCTTCGATGATGACGTCGCACTCCCATGATGTGGCACTTGCAATACTGCCCCCTGCAACCGCGCCGCATCTCGCGACACCAACCGCCGCTCCGTCTCGGCTTCGATATCGCCCGTCAACAGCATCTTGCTACGGCCATTGCTCACCAACACCACACAACTGAGATTGTTCTCCGAGCCAGACTGCCCCAATGGCGGATTCAATACCTCGAAATCCACCCCATCCCATCGCCAATGCTGCCCCGCCCGACAACGCTGCCAACCGGTTCCCAACCCCGCTGGAGAAAACGACGCCAATTTCCTTTCCACCGGCACACGGTTCAACAACGCACCCGCCGCCCCGGCGTGATCTCTGTCACTGTGACTCAATATCAAGACATCGATCCGTTCGCGTCCCACTGCCCGCAAGAAGGGCCGCACCACCGCATCGGCTGCATTGAAATGACGACTGAACCGATCCCCGGTATCGAAAACCAGCAAATGGTCGCGGGTACGCACCACTGTCGATAACCCCTCGCCAACATCCAATACCGTCACGACAAACCCTCCCGGTTCGATCGGCTGCGAAACGGCATAGAAAGGCGGGACGATCAGGACCAACCCCAACCAGCGCCCCGGCAACCCCCGAAAAGATACAAGCAACGCCACAGCCATCAGTGCCGCAAACAGCACTGCGGTCGATGGAAAATCATACTGCCAGGCCGCAACCGGAAACTGTGCCAGCCACCCCATGACTGCCATCCATCCGGTCAACAGCAGCCCGGAGAGATGAATGACGAACCAACCCAACGGCGCTGCAATGACCAACAAACCGATGCCGACCAGCAACAACGGCACTGCCACCAGCGCAACCAGCGGAATCGCCACCAGATTCGCCAATGGCGCCACCAGCGATGCCTGGCCGAAAAACCACAATGTCACCGGCGTCAATGCCGCCACGATCAGCCACTGAATCCGAATGGCCGCCGGCACCCGGCTCGGACCGCCATTCGTCACTGACCAAAGAATCACCAGCACCGCGCCGAATGACAACCAGAACCCTGCCGACAGGACCGCCAGGCTGTCGAACAACAATACCGCCAACAATGCGCCAGCGAAGATCGTCGATTGACGCGGCCGCCGCTTCAAAAATACCGACGACACCGCAATGATCAGCATCACCAACGCCCGCTGGGTTGGGATTGAAAAACCAGCCAACGCGGCATAGCCCATGGCGGGAAACACGGATGCCAGCGCGGCCGCCTTCTGTGCTGGCCAACGCAGGCACAACCCGGGAACCATCGACCAGAGGCGCCGTACCAACCAATACATCAGCCCGGCGACAAAACCGATATGCAAGCCCGAAATGGCAACCAGATGGTTGACGCCGGTGCGGATCAAGGTCTCCCACTGGCTCGTCGTCAAACCAGAACGGATTCCCAGCGCCAGCGCCTTGGTCAACGCTGCCTCCGATGGCGGCAGATGGGCATCCAGCGCTTCGGCCAACCGCTGCCTGAAACCGTCGATCGAACGACTCCCGGCTGCGAGTCGCTGTGCCGTTTCACCCCGACGAACATAACCGGTGGCGCGAATGCGTTGGCTGAACAACCATTTTTCATAATCGAAGCCACCGGGGTTGGAAAATCCATGCGGTCGCTTCAGGCGAACCTCGAAACGCCACAATTCACCCGGTTTGGGAGAACGTGGATTGTGGTACCAGTTGAGCCGGATGCGTGCTGGCAGGGGTTGCCGGCTGGCGGGAACTATCAGGCGCTCCGGCGTGACGAGGAATCGGGCCTTGTCAGGATACTGTTCGACGACACTCGCAATACGCGCTTCGATCACCAGGTCACGCCCCTCGAGTGCCGACGGCAGCGCCGGATTCAAGGCGGCCTGGGCCTGAATGATGCTCCAGCACAGCCCGAGCAGCGCCGCGGCCGGCAGTCGAAATACCGGCCGCCAGAGCAACCCGACCAGCGCCACGGGCAGAAAAACCCAAATCCAGACACCCGGCAACTGGGGCAGCGCCATCGTCAACAATACGCCGCTCAAAAAGCCCAAGGCGATGCGCACCATGGATCAGGCGACGCTCATGCCCGGGGGCGCCAATGTCAATTTGACTTCACGCACTGTTTATACCCCCACAGTTGCGCTAATCTGTAGCGCTGCCATCGATGCGATGACGCGTCATGGAAAGCAGACTGATCAAGATCGCCCATCACGATTGGGCCATGGACTCTGGAGCGCACGCCGCGGCATGCCACGAAAATTCTTCAAAAAAATCCTGCCTTCCGAGCATGCCATCAAGAACGAGAAAGGGTTGAGATTTCTCGGCTCGCTGTTGCACGATCCCAATCTCTGGCATCTGAACCGCAAGTCGCTTTCCGGTGCCATGGCGGTGGGCCTGTTCATGGCTTTCGTGCCTTTTCCCTTTGGTCAAACACCGGCAGCGGCGCTGCTGGCAATCTTCTTTCGCGTCAACCTGCCGCTTTCCGCGCTGCTGGTATGGCTGACCAACCCGCTGACCATGCCACCCATCTATCTGATGGCCATCAAGCTGGGTGCCTGGGTACTCGGCATCCACCCCAACATGACCCAGTTTGAGTTGAGCTGGGCCTGGGTGTCAGCCAATCTGATCACATTCTGGAAGCCGTTCGTGGTCGGCTCACTGATTTTCTCGACGGTTTCGTCGATACTGGGATTCTTTCTGACACGCCTGCTATGGCG
>CAZTJP010000096.1:0-7506 GCA_964613895.1 uncultured Thiotrichales bacterium
GATTGTCGAGTTGTTTGATATCAGCCATTGTTGATTACCTGTCCGTTGACAGAAAGGGACGCCAGTCGTACGGGATCGACTTCGATCGCATAACTGCTGCGCATGAAAATCAGATCGGTTCTGGGTTTGCGTGGCGCCGGGGTTTCACCCAACGCTGCCTTGACCGCCACCAGCGGATGGTTGACGCCGGTTTCCCCCGAAAATGCGATCCAACCGGTGAAGCGGGGATTGATCTCCAGCAGATAGAACCGATCGTTCTGTTCATCGTAGAGAAATTCCCCTTCGGCCGGGCCAACCCATTCGATGCGTTCGAGAAAACCGGTGAACACTGCCTCCAACCGGGGAAAGCTCACCACTTCAGCGCTCCAGGTACTGCCTCGATGACAGTTCGCCAGCTTGCGCGCGGTCATAACCGACAATGCTTTGTGATTTCTATCACATACCGTGGCGACTGCGATCATTTCACCGGCCACCCAGGGCTGGACGATGACACGATCCTCCCCCTGCTGGCTGAAGGTTTTCCAGGCCTTGGGCGCCTCATCGGGCGAATCGACTCTGACACAACCGAACAATGGCCCCTTGACCGCGACCGGCCCGCCAAACTGGGAGATGGCGCGGTAGATATCGTTCAGACTGTAGGCGATGAAAGTTCTCGGCATGGTGACATCATCCGCACCCAGATCCCGATCGCCAGTGAACAGATTGAGTTTCTCGCGCCGCTCGAAAGCCTGCTCGGAAGGCAGCAACAACGCAATCCCCAGTGCTTCGAGTTCATCGCGAATGGCGAAGAAACGGGGTAATTCACCATCGAGGCAAGGAATCAGCACATCGATGGGCCGGCGGGCATGGATCTCACGGATACGCGCCAGCAGCTCCCTGGGACTGTCGGTGATGGGCAGCCGAAAAGCCTCATCGACCAGATTGGCCTGGTAGGAACCGGAATCGAAAGTGCCGTAATTCAGTCCGTAAACCTTGCCGATCTCCGGCGCCCGCCGCAAGGCCCGGGCCACACCGAGTCCGGGATTGATCATATTGAAACTGGAGATACCGGTGACAGCGACCGAGATGCCTCGTCGGTCGGGAGAATCGGCATCGTCCACCGAGAACAACTCCCGGCGGTGATTGCCCTGGGCGCTACCGACCTTCTCCAGTGCGGCCAAAGTACTGGCGGGCACCGTCGCTTCCGAGACACCGTGCAGAAACACCGCCCCCGGGCGCGGCCGGGGTATGGCCGGTTGCTCTGGCGTCTCCATCAACGCCGAGACCAGTTGTGCCGGCAGATTGACGCCGGCCCAGTGTGACAGAATGATCCACGACGGGAAACGGCATTGAATATCCTTCAACCACGGCTGCGTGGAACCCTGGGGCCGGACGAAGTCCATCACCAACGGCCCGCGCCAGTCGATCACCTTCAGGAAATCCTGCACGAACTGTTCGATCCAGGGATCTTCGACCACCGCGCCACATTCACCTTCGCCGTTGTCGTTGATGGCGAGTTTGCGAATGGTGATCTGCCCCAACAGCCTGCCCTCGCGACCAACGACCACCGCCGCCGAGAATTCCTCTCCTGCGACGATCTGTTGCAGAATCACCCCTTTGTCCGGGAAGCCGCCGAGCCGGGCAGCGACGGTCGCCAGTTCCTGCGCATTGGTGGCGATCTGCTGTCGTGATGTTTCATTCTTGACCAGCAACGGAAAGCGCAACCGCTCCGCTTCGGGACGCAACCGCTCCGGATCGGAGACATAGATCGAAGCGGGTGCAAGAATCTGATGCTCGAATACGAAATCCGGCAGGTTGGCGCGGCTGAGCCGGCTGATCCAGGCCGGTTCGGGCACCAACAGTCGAATGCCGACCTTGCGCAACACGGATGCCAACGAGGAAAAGACCGCGATGTCGTCATCGACACAGGGAATCAGCACGTCGAAACCATGACGCTCGTGCAAAGCCAGCAACCGGGCCAGCAAACGGCCTTCTCTTTCATCCGGTCGCGGCAGGCGGTGGACGAAATCGGCCACGCCCGGCATCCAGGCGCTGGTCATGACAGGATCATAACCCAGTGCATGGATCGTCAGATCGGCGGTCAGGCCCGCCCGCAGCGCGCGCGCGACCGACAGCCCCGAATCTGGTAGATCGAGCCCTCCAAAACCGGTGATCGCGATCCGCATCAGGCCACCTTTTCAAGGTAGCCAAGCGTATCGAGGTGGTTGAAGAACCACCGGGTATCCTCGCGTGCCTGCGCCTCGCCGATATCGAATGCCTGCAACACGCCATCGACCAATTGCCCGAAGGTGGCGCCTTCCCGCAACAACGACAACAGCAACCAGGCCGTATCATTGCAGGCGGTGATGGAACCGCTCTGGTTGTCGATCAGAATACGGGTATCGCCGTCGCGACGGATCTCGAGCCACCGATGCAGTGTGTAACGAATCTGATCCGGGTCACGGGGCGTCCGGCGTGACGGAGAACGGGCCGGCGATTCGACGAAGCCCAGTGTCGATGCTGTCGATACGCCCGAATCCGATGCCGCTTTTCTCAGCAAGTTCTTGATTGTTGTTATCATTGTCGCTTCTGCCCCAAGCAGGATGGTGTCAAATTCAACGCTCCCGGCGTTCTGCAAGCCCTGTTGCCGAACCCCGCTCAGGAAGGCGTCTGCGCGCCCATCCCCCAATCGGGATCGGTATATTTTCTCCCTGTTCCCCGGTCACATGCGGGCATCCAGGCAATGCCGAGCCGTGAACACCACTCGCGCGGACGAGGAAATGACGCGCCGGGCCGAAACGCCCGACGAACTGCGCTCAATCTTATAATCTCGGCAAAAGTCGTTGTGTGACAGGCTTCTCATTCCCTTTTTCAAAAAATTTTGGACGGTCGAAATCGCGCGATCAACGGTTCAAACGTGATTTATATCGCCACTTTGCTACCGTTCACTGTCGCAGGAAGGGATTGTGACGGCGTTCTTCTCCGAAAGTCGACATTGGGCCGTGACCAGGCACGAACCGAACCTCATCCCCAAGTGGAAACAATTTATTACGAATCGAATCCAGCAGCGTATTCAAATCCCCGCGCGGGAAATCGGTACGCCCGATGGAACCGGCGAACAGCACATCACCAACGAACGCCAGCCGCTCCGCGGCGGAATAGAACACCACATGCCCCGGCGTGTGCCCCGGACAATGGCGCACCAACCAGTTCGTTCCGGCCGCCTCGAACGTATCGCCATCCTCCAGCCAGCGATCCGGGGTGAACTGGCGGGCGGGCGGAAAACCAAACAGCTCGGCCTGCGCCGGCAAGGCATCGATCCAGAACTGATCCTCACGCTGTGGCCCAATGATCTCCACCTTGAATCGATCCGCCAGATCCGCCACCGCGCCGACATGATCGAGATGCGCATGGGTGACCAGAATCGCACTCAACGTAACCCCGGCCTCGGCGATCGCCGCCTCGATACGCGCCGGATCGCCACCCGGATCGACCACCACGGCCTCGCGGCTCTGCGCATCCCACAGCAGCGAACAATTCTGCTCAAAAGCGGTTACAGGTATGATTTCAAGTTCCAACGGCCAACCTCAAAAGCAACCATGTCCAGCGAAACCCGGACAGCCGATGCCGAACGACGTTTTGGCGGCGTCGCCCGCGTCTATGGCGCTGAAGCGCTGACCCGCTTTCGCAACGCCCATGTCTGCGTGCTCGGTCTCGGCGGCGTGGGTTCCTGGACCGTCGAAGCGCTGGCCCGCAGCGCCATTGGCGAACTCACCCTGGTCGATATGGATCATATCGCCGAATCCAACATCAATCGCCAGTTGCACGCCACCACCGAGACGCTCGGCCAGGCCAAGGCCGAAGCCTTGCGTGAGCGGATCGCTTCCATCAACCCCGATTGTCAGACCCATATCATCGACGACTTCATCACGCCCGACAATGTCGCCGACATCCTCGACCGCGGCTACGACTGGGTCATCGATTGCATCGACAACTTTCGCGCCAAGGCGGCACTGCTCGCCCATTGCCGCCGCCAGCGGCTGGCGGTCATCACCGTAGGCGGCGCGGGTGGCATGACCGACCCGCTGAAACTCGCCATTCGCGACCTGTCCCGCAGCCGGCAGGATCCATTGCTGGCCAAGACCCGCAAACGGCTGCGCCAGCAATACCGCTTTCCGCAGAATCCCGCGCGCAGTTTCGGCATTGCCGCGCTCTATTCGGAGGAAGGCTTGGTCTATCCGGACGGCCAGGGCGGCGTCACGGCACAAAAACCAGCCGGTGCTGCCGCCAGCGGCCTCAACTGCGCAGGCGGATTCGGCTCCTCGGTGGCGGTGACCGCCAGTTTCGGCTTCGCCGCCGCCGGTCACGTGCTGCGCAAACTGGCTGACGACAGCCGGTGACATCACTTCCAGCCGTAGATGCCTCGCCGTGACGGCGACGCCAGCCAGCGATCGAGATAAGCCAGTTCCGCACAACCGCCATCATCGCAGGCAACGCGATTGCCGGAACGGCGCAATGCCTTCAGACGGGCCGCGACCGCAGTCACCACTTCCGGCGTCATACCCGCCCGCCGCAACCCGATCAGGTTACTGCGATAGTGGCGCACCGGCTCGCCACCCACCAGCGAATACGGCAACACATCCTTGCGGATCAGGGTCGAGGCCGCCACCATCGCCAACGCCCCGATGCGGCAGAACTGATGCACCATCGAGCCGCCACCGAAAACCACCGCATCGTCCACCTGCACATGGCCGCCCAACTGCACCCCGTTGGCGAAGACGCAACCGTCGCCAACCTGGCAGTCGTGCGCCACATGAGAGAAATTCATCATCAGGCAATCCGAACCGATCACCGTCGCGCCACCTGCGGCGGTGGCGCGATGCACCGTCACATGCTCACGAAAGACATTGCGGTCACCGATACGCACATGAGTCGTCACCGCGGCATCGAAGGACAGATCCTGTGGATCACCACCGATCACGGCATAAGGATGAACGCGATTGCCACTGCCCATGATCACCCCAGACCGAACCACGGCGCCGGCCTCGATCACGCAATCATCCCCGATCACCACATCCGCCTCGATCACTGCACCGGGCCCGACCACCACCTGCCTGCCCAGCACCGCCGCCGCATCGACATGCGCATCCGGATGAATTCTGATCATGCAAAACTCCGCTGCCAATCCGGGAGAATCATACCACTCACATGCTGGTTTGCCCGCGCCGGTTCACGCTAAAATCCATCCCCCACTCACAACGCATCAACCCATGGCCCAGTACATCTACACCATGAACGGCGTCGGCAAGATCGTGCCGCCGAAGAAACAGATTCTCAAGGACATCAACCTCAACTTCTTCCCGGGCGCCAAGATCGGCGTACTCGGTTACAACGGCGCCGGCAAATCCACCCTGCTGCGCATCATGGCCGGCATCGACACCGACATCATCGGCGAAGCCCGGCCCCAGCCCGGCATCCAGATCGGCTACCTGCCACAGGAACCCCAGCTCGACCCCGAAAAAGACGTGCGCGGCAATGTCGAGGACGGGCTCGGCGCCGTCAAGGAAGCCCAACAGGCCCTCGAAAAAGTCTATGCCGCCTACGCCGAACCCGATGCCGATTTCGATGCCCTGGCCGCCGAACAGGCGCGTCTGGAAAACATCCTCCAGGCGGCGGACGGCCACAATATCGACCACAAACTGGAAGTCGCCGCCGAAGCGCTGCGCCTGCCGCCATGGGAAGCGCGCATCGAACACCTCTCCGGCGGCGAAAAACGCCGTGTCGCACTGTGCAAACTGCTGCTCTCCAGCCCTGATATGCTGATTCTCGACGAGCCCACCAACCATCTCGACGCCGAATCGGTCGCCTGGCTGGAACGCTATCTGCAGGAATTCCCCGGCACCGTCGTCGCCGTCACCCACGACCGCTATTTCCTCGACAACGTCGCCGGCTGGATTCTCGAACTCGACCGCGGCCACGGCATCCCCTGGGAAGGCAATTACTCCTCCTGGCTGGAACAGAAGGAACAACGCCTGGCACAGGAAAAGAGCCGTGAAGCCGCCCGCCTCAAAGCCATGAAACAGGAACTCGAATGGGTGCGCAGCAACCCCAAGGGCCGCCACGCCAAAAGCAAGGCCCGGCTGGCACGCTTCGAGGAACTCGCCTCCAGCGATTACCAGGCACGTTCCGAAACCAATGAAATCTACATCCCGCCCGGCCCCCGGCTGGGCGACCTGGTGGTGGAAGTCGAAAACCTCAGCAAATCCTTCGGTGACCGGCTGCTCTACCAGGGCCTCAGCTTTCGCCTGCCGCGTGGCGGCATCGTCGGCGTCATCGGCCCCAACGGCGTCGGCAAGACCACCCTGTTCCGGCTCATCACCGGCGAAGAACAACCCGATGAGGGCGAGATCCGCATCGGCCCCACCGTCCAGCTCGCCTATGTCGATCAAAGCCGCGACGCGCTCGACGACAACAAAACCGTCTGGGAGGAAATCTCCGACGGCCAGGACATCATCAAGGTCGATCAGTACGAAACCGCCTCCCGCGCCTACGTCAGCCGCTTCAACTTCAAGGGCACCGACCAGCAGAAACGCATCGGCGACCTCTCCGGCGGTGAACGCAACCGCGTCCATCTCGCCAAACTGCTGCGAACCGGCGGCAACCTGCTGCTGCTCGACGAACCCACCAACGACCTCGACGTGGAAACCCTGCGAGCCCTCGAAGAAGCCCTGCTCGACTTCCCCGGCAGCGCCGTCGTCATCTCCCACGACCGCTGGTTCCTCGACCGCATCGCCACCCACATCCTCGCCTTCGAAGACGACGGCAACGTCACCTGGTTCGATGGCAACTACAGCGACTACGAAGCCGACCGCCGCGCCCGGCTGGGTGATGCCGCCGACCAGCCACACCGCACCAAATACCGCAAACTCGCCTGACCACGCCCCACCCGGAGAACCGCCATGCCCGAAATCCTCATCCTCTACCACAGCCGCCACGGCAGCACCGCCGCCATGGCCCGCAAGATCGCCCACGGCGTCGAACAACACCCCGGCGCCATCGCCTGCCTGCGCACCGTCCCCAGCGTCTCCGCCGTCTCCGAAGCCACCGCCAGCGAAATCCCCGACGACGGCCCGCCCTACGCCGAACTCGACGACCTGCAACGCTGCGACGGCCTGATCCTCGGCAGCCCCGGCCGCTTCGGCAACATGTCCGCCCCGCTCAAATACTTCCTCGAACAAACCAGCAACCTGTGGCTGGCCGGCGCCCTGCAAGGCAAACCCGCTGGCGTCTTCACCGCCACCTCCAGCCTCCACGGCGGCCAGGAATCCACCCTGCTCTCCATGATGCTGCCGCTGCTCCACCACGGCATGATCCTCGCCGGCCTCCCCTACAGCGAAACCGACCTGCTCAAAACCACCACCGGCGGCACCCCCTACGGCGCCACCCACGTCTCCGGCAGCGACAGCCAGGCACAACTCTCCGACGAAGAATCCAGACTCTGCATAGCCCTGGGAAAACGCATCGCCC
>CAZTJP010000097.1:0-7501 GCA_964613895.1 uncultured Thiotrichales bacterium
TAGTTGAATTTCACTTTGGTGGCTGCCATATAGAAACAGGGGTCCAGGCAACGAGGGCATCGTGATGAAACGGCTTCGAATCGTTTTGCTGGCAGGTTTGCTGACAGCTTCAGGGAGCGCTCTGGCGTTCAAATGCATTCCATTGTATGGCAACTGGTGTGGCATCGATTATCCTCCGGCGGGGCGTTTTCCGCCGCCCGTGGATGAGTTCGATGCGGCGTGCATGAAGCATGATTTCTGCACTGGCGGCAGCTTCTTCGGCAAGAAATACTGTGATAAGGCGCTGGTGTACGAACTCAACCGGCTGCGTTGGAAATACGGATACCTGCCCAGGCCGCTGCTGTGGGCGGAATATGTTCTTCGGGTGAAAACCGGCGGTTCGTGGCGGCATATGCCGGTTCCCAGGCCGGGCGATCCCGTCGGTGCGCTGAAGGATGTCATGGCAGACTGCGACTGAGCGCAGCATGCCGGTCACGGTGCAACAGGCGCTTGGCGACAGTCAGTGCCAGTTGGCGAAACAGGGGTTCGATCTTTTCTTCCTGCATATGCTCGGGCATGGCGAGCAGGGTGTCGATTTTTTCATTGATCTCGTTCAGCGCCCTTGGTGTCTCTGACGCCAGATGTTCCCGCAGCAGGTGATGCGCCTTTTTCTCGCGCATGATCTGAAGCGCATCGAGCATCTGACGGTGTGGCGTCCCTTCCCAGATATTGAGGATCATGGCCTCCCGAAAATGTCTTTCGGGCGGAAATTCGGCCAGTGCGCCGAGCCCGCCATGCAGTTCCATGCCCCATTTGGCCGTTTGAGCGGCAAATTCCGCGGTCCAGTATTTGGCCAGATGCGCCACCAGCCGGAACAGCAGATAGCGATCGGAATAAGGTGGTTCGAGCCGCCAGACATTGTTGAGCAAGTCCACGGCCTCCCAGGCGAGCCGGAAGCCGGCGTTGAGCATCGACAGCCGATAGCGGAATTGCTGTTTGGCCATGGGTTTCCTGATCAGATAGCCGCCGAACAGCTCGCGCCCGGCGGCGAATCGGGCCGCATCACGGATGGCGCGTTGGGCCAGCGCAATGCTGGCGATGCTGTTGGCAACCCGGGAGATATTGAGAATCTCCATGATCAGGTAAATGCCTTCGCTGGCCTTGCCGATCAGCCAGGCTTCGCTGTTCCGCAGTTCCACCTCGCCGGTGGGAACCGAGCGGGTGCCGATTTTGTCCTTGAGCCTGCGGACATGGTAATTGAGCGTGCCGTCTTGCCTTTGGCGCGGGACGAGAAACAGCGCCAGGCCGTGAATGCCGCCCGGCGCATCGTCTGGTCGCGCAGCAACCACCGCCAGTTCCGCGCCGACATTGCTGGCAAAATATTTCTCGCCATTGAGCCGCCAGCGTCCTTCTCCGGCAGGTGTGGCATGCGTCTTGACCGTTGCGCCCAGATCCGATCCGCCACCGATTTCGGTCATCCAGGTGGCGCCTTGCCAGAACGAATCATCCCGTTTGAGCAAGTGGGGCATGAAGCGCTGCTGCAAGGTTTGTGAGCCGTATTTGTGCAGCACATGGGCCAGACCCAGTGTCACCGTGTAGGGGCAGTAGAGCCCCGGATCGAAAAAAGCGGTGAGGTAACCGAAATGGAAGAACGGCGTCAGTTCGTTCTGGGAGAAGACGCGCCAGACGATGCCGGCGCGATAGCCGCTGGCGAGCATTTGCCGGTAACCGGAATCGTAGCCGATTTGGTCGATTCGGCGTCCACGCTGATCGAACATCTTGAGCCGGGGCGTGCCCGCCTGGTCGATTGCTTCGGAGATGGGCTGCCCGGTATCGCGCCACCATTGTTCATAGCGGGTCAGATCGAATTCCAGCGGTTCACCGTCGAATGCGCGTTCCAGAAAGGCGAGCGGGGATTCGAGGGAATTGTCAGTCATGGTGTTTGTGGACCGGGATATGACAGTTGTTTCGGCAGTTCGGGCGGGGTGACGAATTGGCATCGAGGGCCGGAAATGTCACCCCGCCGGGGGATTTCGAACTGCCGATACCAGGGAGTTTAGTCCGGATTGGAAGATTTTACTGCTTGCCGCCACCTTCGCACGGAGGTGAGCCTGGCGCCTGCCCGCCGCGTTCGAACCATTCGTCTGGTGTATAGGTGTGCAGCGCCAGCGCGTGTATCTGTGCCAGTTCGTCGCGCAGGGCCTCATTCACCAGTCGATGCTGGCGGATCAACGGCAGGTCCTTGAAGCGCTCACTGACCACAGTGAGTTTGAAATGGGATTCGGTCGCCGGACCGGAATGCATGTGGCTTTCGTTGACGATTTCCATATGGACGGGGTCCAGCGCGGCATCGATCTTGGCGGAAATGGTATCGGCAATGCTCATCATCGCTTGTCGGATAGTTGCAACGGTTTTCATTGTAGCAAGAACCCCGTAGGAACTTGAGCGGCCTTGTGACGCGACCTTGAGAGAAATCCGGACTGGCATCGATCACCGCTGGGTTTGAGGGGCGATGCATCACCACAAATCACCCGTGAGGTGGTGGTAATTCTCCCATCAAACCCAGGTCTCTGGTAAGGTGTGGCTGTTTTTTTCCAGGGAAATCGCAATGACAAGAAAGGTAGAGGTTGCAATCATTGGCTCCGGCACCGCGGGCCTGAATGCAATGGGGCAGGTGCGTCGCGCGGGCAAGCGCTTCGTGCTGATCAATGGCGGTGAGCCGGGGACGACTTGCGCCCGGGTTGGCTGCATGCCTTCCAAGGCCTTTATCCAGATTGCCGAGGATTTCCATCGCCGCAAGATTTTTTCGCGTCACGCCATCAGCGGGGGCGAGGGTTTGAGCGTGGATGTCGGCGAGGCGCTGGAGCATGTACGCGACTTGCGCGATATCTTCGTCGATCGGGTATTGGGCAATTCCACCGATAATCTCGGTGATGAATTCATCCAGGATTATGCGCGCTTCATCGCGCCCAACCGTTTGCAGGTTGGTGATGAGGAAATCGAAGCGGATGCGATCGTCATTGCCACCGGTTCGACGCCGATCGTACCGGATGTCTGGAAAGATCTGGGCGACCGGATCGTCACCACCGACCGCTTCTTCGAAATGGAGACGCTGCCCGAATCAATGGCTGTGATCGGGCTGGGCGTGATCGGTCTGGAACTGGGGCAGGCCGCCAGCCGGTTGGGCGTGGAAGTCACCGGCGTCGATGCGGCGGAAGTGATCTCCGGTCTGACCGATCCGGTGGTCAACCAGTCGGCCATCGAGATCATCGGTGACGAATTTCCATTGTGGCTGGGTGAGCCGGCGGAACTGAGCGCCGAGGGCGAGCGGTTGCGAGTCCGCGCCGGCGATCGCGAAGTCGTGGTCGACAAGGCGCTGATCAGTGTTGGTCGGCGTCCCAATCTGGATGCCCTCGACCTGGAGAATCTGGGCGTCGAGCTGGATGAAAACGGCCTCCCGCCGTACAACCCGGAAACGATGCAGGTGGCGGATTTGCCGGTCTATATTGCCGGCGACGTCAACGGCGATCTGCCGATTCTGCACGAAGCGGGTGACGAGGGCCGTATCGCCGGTTACAACGCCGCACGTAGCGCCGCCGAGGCTTTCGAGCGCAAGACGCCGCTGGCGATCACTTTTTGTGATCCGAATATCGTCACCGTCGGCGCCTGCTGGTCGAGCCTGGAAGGCCGCGACGATGTGGTGGCCGCCGAAATGCCGATGGGGCCAGTGGGCCGGGCGTTGATCATGGCCAAGAACAAGGGTGTGATCCGTGTCTATGCCGACAAGAAAACCGGTCGGTTGCTGGGTGGCGCCATGGTGGCCGTCAAGGGCGAGAGTCTCGGGCATCTGCTGGCCTGGGCGGTGCAGCAGGGCCTGACTGTCGCGGAAGCCTTGCAACTTCCGTACTATCATCCTGTTATCGAAGAGGCGTTGCAGGGCGCTTTCAACAACCTGCTGGAAAAGGTTGACGCCAAACCCGGCGCGCCGGTTGGATTGAAACGAAAGGTTGACTGATGGATACCGATCATCTGAGTAAAGAGCAACGCATCATGATCGCGATGCGCAAGACGCTGGCCAAGATCGTACGCGATACGACGCCATCCTCTCCGGCCTACGAGCGTCCACTGAAGGACGATACGATCGAGGACATCCGCCAGTGTTTCAATCTGATTTCAGCCCGCGAGCGCGAGCTGGTCGAGGCGCAAGGCAAGTCGTTCAAGGAACGTCCCCGTTATGCGGACGAGGAAAAGACCACCAATGTACTCAAGTTCAAGGGCTTCAAACAGCAGTCCGGAAATGATAGCGGCAACGAAGAGGGGGCCAAATGAGCGAGACGCAGATGAATGATCCAGAGATGGATGCGCGGTTGATGCTGACGCGCAATATGATGGGCATGCTGGAAAGCTGGGGTCTGACGCTGGAGCACATCAAGGCGCTGATGGGCCTGGAGACGCCTTTGCGCAAGATGGATCGCTACCGCCGCCAGGATCCGTTCCCGGATGAGCCGGAAGTCAACCAGCGTATCGAACACATCATTGGCATCGCCGATGGTTTGCGGACCTCCTATCCCCGCAACCCGGCCATGGCGCGCCACTGGCTGCAACGGCCGCACCGCAAGTTCGCCAAGCGGGCGCCGCTGGAGGTGATGGTCTGTGACGGCATGGATGGCCTGATCTATGTTCGCGCCGAGGTCGATTGCACGTTTGCCTGGGAGGCCACCAATGATGGTTTCCGGGACGAGGCCGGCAACCTGCCGCAATGATCCATTCGCTTGCGCGCCGGGCGTGAGCTGGTTAGGCTCACCGGATCGTTTTTCCACAGGTGAGCGCCATGATGCTGCAAATCCCTTCGGTCGTCGGGCCGGCCCAGCTCGAGCAAGTGCGGGCATTACTGGATGAAGCGCCATTCGTCGATGGCAAACTATCTGCCGGCATGGCGGCCAGCCGCATCAAGAACAATCAGGAAGTCGATCAGAAGTCGAATGTCTTCAATCAACTCAACGAGTTGGTCTACAACAACTTGACCCGGCACCGTAAATTCAGGAACTTCGCCCTGCCGCACCGCATCAGCGCGCCTTTCTATGCCCGTTACGAGCAAGGGATGGCATACGGCGACCACATCGACGATCCGATCATGGGCTCGCCGCACCATTTCCGCACCGATGTTTCGACCACGGTGTTTCTCAGTGATCCGGATGAGTATGAAGGCGGCGAACTGATCATCCAGTCCTCTTATGGCGAGCAATCCTTCAAGCTGCCGGCAGGCTATGCCGTGGCCTATCCATCGGGCAGCCTGCATCGGGTCGCGCCGGTCACGGCGGGCAGGCGTCAGGTCATGGTGCTGTGGATCCAGAGCCTGATCCGTGATCCGGCGCAGCGGGCAATTCTCTATGAGCTGAACCAGGTAAGAGAACCCCGGTTGCGGAAGAGCCCGGAGGATCCGGAAACCCGGCGGCTCGATCATGTCTATATCAATCTCGTGCGCATGTGGGCCGAGGTTTGATTCACCGATAATCCGCCATGAGCATCAAACCCGGCCACAAGCAACGGGGCGCCGACAAGACAGCGCGCATTCCGGTCAAGATCGAAACCACCGTCCAACCCTTGCGCAAGCCTTCCTGGATTCGCATCAAGGCGCCAACCGGCGCCCGTGTCACCGCGCTCAAGGCAAAGCTGCGTGACAGCCATCTGCATACGGTTTGCGAAGAAGCCAACTGCCCCAACCTGACCGAATGCTTCACCGGCGGCACGGCCACATTCATGATCATGGGCGATGTCTGTACACGGCGCTGTCCGTTCTGCGACGTGGCGCATGGCCGGCCACAACCGCTCGATCCGCAAGAGCCAGACAATCTCGCGCGCACGGTCGCTTCGATGGGGTTGAGCTATGTGGTCATCACCTCGGTGGATCGGGACGATCTGCGTGACGGTGGTGCGGCGCATTTCGTCGCCTGCATCCAGGCAGTACGGACACGCAATCCGGACACCCGGATCGAGGTGCTGACGCCCGATTTTCGGGGCCGGATGGATCTTGCGCTGGAGATTTTCGAGCAAGCGCCGCCGGATGTCTTCAATCACAATCTCGAAACGGTACCGCGATTGTACCGGCAGGCCCGGCCCGGCGCTGATTATGCCTGGTCGCTGGCGCTGATCCGGCGGTTTGGTGAGCAGCATCCCGGGGTGCCGACCAAGTCGGGTTTGATGCTGGGTTTGGGGGAGAGGCTCGATGAAGTCGAGGCGGTGATGGCGGATTTGCGCGAGCATGATTGCCAGATGCTGACATTGGGGCAATATCTACAGCCCAGCCGACATCATTTGCCGGTACAGCGCTATGTGCATCCCGATGAGTTTGCGGCATTGGCGGAGACGGCCCGGGAAATGGGTTTCACGCGCGTTGCCAGCGGCCCCTTGGTGCGCTCGTCCTACCATGCCGATGCCCAGCATGCGGGCCAGTTCGGCTGATTCGGGAATCCCGTTCCATGTCGCATATCGAAAGCCGGATCCTGTTCGAGTCGCTGTTGTTTCCGCCGGGGATCATCATTTTGCTGGTGGTGCTGGTGTTGATGACGGCGACGATCCGGCCGCGGGGGTTCGAGCGGTTGTTGATTGTTGCGGTACTTCTGTTGTGGCTGTTCAGTGTTCCGGCGTTCAGTTTGTGGCTGATGGCAGGTTTGCAGGGTGAATATCCGCGCCTGGAGAAAGTGCCGGCGGATGCGGATGTGATCGTTCTGCTCGGGGCGGGACAGTCGCCTGGCGTGAGCGAGTATGGCCGCAAGGGTCAGTTGGCGCCGCGGGCGCTGGAGCGAGTTCGATATGCAGCATTTCTGGCTCACCGATCCGGGTTGCCGGTGGTGGTCAGCGGCGGCAGTCCGGAGCCTGGTGAGCCGCCGCAGGCAGTGTTGATGCGTCGGGTATTGGAGGATGAGTTTGGCGTGGCGCAGGTGCTGACGGAGACTCGTAGTACGACGACTTATGAGAATGGAGCGTTCACGCTTCGATTGTTGCGACAGCATCATTTCAAACACCCGGTGCTGGTCACGCATGCCTGGCATATGCCGCGGGCGGTGGCGGTTTTTCGCCATTTGGGCGTATCGGTCTATCCGGCACCGACGGGATGGGTTAGGCCGGGTCGAACCGAACGGGGCTATTACGCCTGGTTTCCGCGAGCGGACATGCTGGAACAGTCGGTCATGGCACTACATGAATACGTCGGACGGCTCTACTACTGGTACAAATATTTCCGCCACTCCGGGAGTGGGGTCAGGCTTGCGTTATTGCGTTATGGGGTTCTTCTGACCACCGCATTGGACGGTCGCAGTCGTGATGCTGTGAGAAATGCGGGCTAGCCGCCCACCGGGCTGTTCCGCAGTGGCCTCAAAGTTGTGTTGGTACCTTCCGTGGCCCTGGATTCCGCCATTCCCTGACGGAATGACACGCCCGAGCGCGAAGCCTGAAGTTACGCGAGTCAGCGGGTTCGCGGGCAGATCTCGGAGTCGTCGAAGAAGTAGGCGATCTCGACTCT
>CAZTJP010000098.1:0-7472 GCA_964613895.1 uncultured Thiotrichales bacterium
GGCTAGCCCGGACTTCTCACTGGGTCAAGGCCCGGAATGCCCCAACACCGGGAAACGCGGCCCGGTCACCCAACTGCTCCTCGATTCTCAACAGCTGGTTGTACTTGGCCACGCGGTCGGAACGCGACAGCGAGCCGGTCTTGATCTGACCAACACCGGTGGCCACAGCCAGGTCGGCGATGGTCACATCCTCGGTCTCGCCGGAACGATGTGAGATCACCGAAGTGTATTCCGCACCGGTGGCCATCTCGATCGCGGCCAGCGTTTCGGTCAAGGTGCCAATCTGGTTGACCTTGATCAGAATCGAGTTGGCCGCGCCTGCGTCGATGCCACGCTGGAGCATCTCGGTATTGGTGACGAACAGGTCGTCACCCACCAACTGGATCTTGTCACCGAGCTTTTCGGTGAGCAGCTTCCAGCCGTCCCAGTCGTTCTCGTCCATGCCATCTTCGATCGATATTATCGGATATTGTTCGACCCACTGGCTGAGGTAGTCACAAAAGCCGACGGAGTCGAAAACTTTTCCTTCGGAATCCAACCTGTATTCACCTTTCGTGTAAAACTCGGAGCTGGCGCAGTCCAGCCCCAGGTAGATATCGCGGCCCGGCTCGAAACCGGCCTTGGCAATGGCTTCGAGGATGACTTCGATCGCTTCCTCGTTGGAACTGAGGTTGGGCGCAAAACCACCTTCGTCGCCGACCGACGTGCTCATGCCCCGCCCGGCCAGCACCGATTTGAGCGCGTGAAAGACTTCGATGCCATACCGCAATGCTTCGGAAAAGCTCGGCGCACCCGCCGGCAGTATCATGAATTCCTGCATGTCCACGCTGTTGGCGGCATGGGCGCCACCATTGATGATGTTCATCATCGGCACCGGCATGATATGAGCGTCCTCGCCACCGAGATAGCGATACAACGGCTGTCCCGCGCTGGCCGCGCCGGCATGTGCCGCTGCCAGCGATACGGCCAGAATGGCGTTGGCGCCCAGCTTCTGCTTGTTGTGGGTGCCATCGAGCGCAATCATGGTTTGGTCCAGACCGGCCTGATCGGTGACCGACATCCCGATCACCGCATCGCGAATGACGGTATTGACGTTGTTGACGGCCTTGCTGACACCCTTGCCACCATAGCGATCACCGCCATCGCGCAGCTCGATCGCTTCGCGTTCGCCGGTCGATGCGCCGGAGGGTACTGCGGCGCGGCCCATGGTGCCATCATCCAGCAGAACGTCGGCTTCCACCGTGGGGTTGCCGCGTGAGTCGATAATCTGCCTTGCTTTTACGTCTTTGATCGTTGCCATTTTGATTCCTTGTCGAGATGTGTAAACCGATTGGTAACCACTCAGCAGTGACCGTTCTATTTCTCTACCCGCTGAGCCGTTACCACACCTTTGTTTGCTGCAGCACGTGAGGGCTTCACAGGGTCGTTTCGATGAAGCCGGCGCGCTTGACGCTCTCATCCAGCGTCATCAGCACTTCCAGCAGCGCTTCCATGCGATCCAGCGGCCAGGCATTTGGCCCATCGCTGAGCGCCTTGTCCGGATTGGGGTGCGTTTCCATGAACAAGCCTGAAACGCCAGCGGCCACAGCCGCGCGCGCCAATACCGGTACATGCTCGCGCTGACCACCGGAACAGCTGCCCTGCCCGCCCGGTAGCTGCACCGAATGGGTGGCATCGAACACCACCGGGCTGCCGGTGGCACGCATGGTGGCGAGACCACGCATATCGGAGACCAGGTTGTTGTAACCGAATGTGTAACCGCGCTCACAGACCATGATCTGCTCATTACCCACCGCGCGGGCCTTGTCCACCACATTCCCCATATCCCAGGGTGCGAGGAACTGGCCTTTTTTGATGTTCACCGGCAGACCCTGACGCGCCACGTTCTGAATGAAATTGGTCTGCCGGCAGAGGAAGGCTGGCGTCTGCAAGACATCGACCACGGCAGCCACTGCTTCCAGCGGCGTATCTTCGTGGACATCGGTCAGTACCGGCACGCCGATCTGCTGCTTGACCGTGGCGAGAATCTTCAAGCCTTCGTCGATGCCCGGCCCGCGAAAACTGGCCGCCGAGGAGCGGTTGGCCTTGTCGAAGGACGATTTGTAGATGAAGGGAATACCGAGCCTCGCCGTGATCTCCTTGAGTGCGCCGGCAGTTTCCAGCGCCAGCGTTTCACTTTCAATCACGCAGGGGCCGGCAATCAGGAACAGGGGTTGATCGAGCCCTGCCTCGAATCCGCACAGTTTCACAATTCGTCTTCCCGGGTTTCGGCTTTCTTGTGTTGCAGGACAGCGGCGCGAATGAACCCGGAGAACAGCGGGTGCCCTTCGCGCGGCGTGGAGGTAAATTCAGGATGAAACTGGCAGCCGACGAACCAGGGGTGGTCATGCAGTTCGATGACTTCGATCAGTTCGCCATCCATCGATTCGCCGGAAATCACCAGCCCGGCTTCTTCCAGTTTGCGGCGGTAGTGGTTGTTGAATTCGTAACGGTGGCGATGGCGCTCGACGATGACATCCTTGCCGTAGTGCTCACGCACCAGCGAACCCTCGCGCAGGCGACACTGCTGTCCACCCAGCCGCATGGTGCCGCCGAGGTCGGAATCCTCGTCACGACGTTCGGTGGCGCCGGTTTCATCGCGCCATTCGGTGATCAACGCGATCACCGGATTGGGGGTATCCGGCACGAATTCGGTGCTGTGCGCATCCTGCAGACGCGCCATATGGCGGGCGTATTCGATCACCGCCACCTGCATGCCGAGGCAGATGCCGAGATAGGGGATGCGATTCTCGCGCGCATATTGCGCCGCGATGATCTTGCCCTCGACACCACGCTTGCCAAAGCCGCCCGGCACCAGGATCGCATCGACATCCGCCAGCTCGCTGAGGTCGTTGGATTCCAGCTTCTCCGAATCGACGTAGCGAATCCGCACCCGCGTCTTGGTATGGATACCGCCATGGGTCAGCGCCTCGTTCAGCGACTTGTAGGATTCGGTCAGATCGACATATTTGCCAACCATGGCGACGGTCACCTCCTCCTTGGGGAATTCCATTGCATGGATCACCGACTTCCAGTCCGACAGGTCGGCACGCGGCAGGTTGAGGCCGAATTTCTGCGCAATGATGTTATCCACACCCTGCGAATGGAGCCACAGCGGAATCTTGTAGATATTGTCCATGTCGATGGCCGAGATGACCGCCTTTTCCTCGACATTGGTGAACAGTGCGATCTTGCGCCGCTCGGCTTCGGGCAATTGTTCCACGCTGCGGCAGAACAGCAGGTCGGGCTGAATGCCGATGGAACGCAATTCCTTGACCGAATGCTGGGTCGGCTTGGTCTTGAGTTCGCCCGAAACCGCGATATAGGGCACCAGGGTCAGATGCAGGAACAAGGCCTTCTCCTTACCCAGTTCGACCCCCATCTGACGAATGGCCTCCATGAACGGCAGCGATTCGATATCCCCCACCGTGCCGCCGATCTCGACCATTGCCAGATCGGCACCATCGGCACCCAGCACGATGCGCGCCTTGATCTCGTCGGTGATATGCGGAATCACCTGCACCGTGCCGCCCAGATAGTCGCCGCGCCGCTCCTTGCGAATCACCTGCTCGTAGATCTGGCCGGTGGTGAAATTGTTCTTGCGCCCCATGGTGCAATGCACGAAACGCTCGTAGTGCCCCAGGTCGAGATCGGTTTCGGCACCGTCTTCGGTGACGAACACCTCGCCATGCTGAAACGGGCTCATGGTGCCCGGATCGACATTGATATATGGATCGAGCTTCATCATCGTGACCTTCAGGCCACGCGCTTCGAGAATGGCACCAAGAGAGGCGGCGGCGATGCCCTTGCCAAGGGAAGAAACAACACCGCCGGTTACGAAAATATATCGGGTCATGGACTGAAAAACAGATTCAGGAATCGGGCCGGCCAGCGCCTGTATCGGCAGCCAGGAGCCGCGGGAGAGTCAGCAACGCGGGTATCCACCGGGACGCGCGAACTATAGCAAACGGCGTCATCGAGAACAATTCCCGAACGCTGCGGATAGCCCCAGTAACACCTTGAATTTCAGCGAGATATTTCCATCCAACCCAAGCCTGCGGCAAATTGCCCCAAACGCTGCCGTTTTGTCGGCCGATATGTCAGAATCAAGCGCCTTTGGAGCAACCTTGCGACAACCATGAAGATCACTCAGGACATGCTGGTGGAATTCACCTACTCCATCACCGATGCGAACAAACAGCTCATCGAGCGGATCGATCAGCCCGCCAATTACATCCATGGCCGACACAGCGGCATGCATGACAAGATCGTCAAAGCCATGGAAGGCCGGCGTGAAGGCGATATCCTGAATGTCACACTGGCGCCCGACGAAGGCTTTGGCCCGCGCGATCCGAACCTGGTGGTAGTGGAAAAACTCAGCAATGTGCCCCCCGATATTCGCCGTGTCGGCGCCGAAGCACAGTTCCACAATGACCGCGGCGAACTGAAGACCTTTCGCGTCACCGACATCTCCAACGGCCAAGTGACCCTGGACGGCAATCACCCGCTCGCCGGCCAGCCCATCACCTTCAGCATCCGGATATTGACAGTCCGGCCCGCCACACCAGCGGAACTCTCCGGACAGACGCCCACCGGCATCGCCCCTGCCGCGCCGAACGACGATCCTCCAACGCTGAACTGACTGCCCGCGCGAAACGCCTGATGGAATTTCTCAAACAATACCTCGACCTGGTGGTTTTCGGCATTCTCGGTGCCATGAGCTTTCTGACCTTCTGGTTCGTCATCGAACGCTATCTCTATTATGCCCGCGTCGATCTGCGTCAGTTCACCCATCCGGAGCAGCTTCGCATCGCCCTGACGCACCGCCTCACCGCCATTTCCACCATCGGCGCCAACGCGCCCTATATCGGTCTGCTGGGCACCGTGCTCGGCATCCTCATCACATTCTGGGACATTGGCCAGGGTGGCAAGATCGAACCCTCGGCCATCATGCTCGGCCTGGCGCTGGCGCTCAAAGCCACCGCGGGCGGCCTGCTGGTGGCCATCCCCGCCATTCTGTTCTACAACGGACTGCTGCGAAAAGTGGACGTATTGACCGCCCGCTGGCAGCAGTTGAACGATGACGGTATCGACGATCGGTCCGAACCGTAGCTTCGCGCCATGAAACGCTTCGACCAGATCAACGTCATTCCTTTCATCGACATCATGCTGGTGCTGCTGGCCATCGTCTTGACCACCGCCACCTTTATTTCCCAAGGGTTGCTGGATGTGGATGTGCCCGAAGCTGGCCATGCGCACCCCGCCGATAACCGGCATACACGCGAAATCGCCATCGACGCCGACAGCCATTTCTATCTGGATACGAAACCGGTTTCGCTGTCAGAACTGAAGACAGCGCTGAAGTCGTTCACACACGACACGCCCATCGTGCTGCGTGTCGACCGAAAGGTGACCTTCGACACCTTCATCACGATCATCGACCAACTCAAGGCCAACCAGCTCGACCACCTCTCCATCGTCACCCGCGCGCCGCAATGAGTTCACGCAAACGCTACGAAGTGGCCGGATTCGCACTCTCGGCCCTGCTGCATGCCGCCGTGGCGTTGCCATTGATCAACGGTCACCTGCAAGCGCGAATGACGAGTGTGACGCCAACCCCGCTGACACTCGCCATGTTCCAGGCACCCACACAGCCACCACGAACGCAGCCCATCCAGCGACCAGCAGCCGAACCGGCGCCGCCCAAACCAAAAACCAGAAACCAACCCAAACCCAGGCACCGAAGCCGACCGAAAAAACGGCACCGACCGAAGCGGACGCACAAACCGAAACCACTGCCGCCTCGCCCGCGGTCCGTTGACCCCAACCCGGTTCAACCGACGCCACCCGCCGAAACACGGTCGCCTGAACCATTGCCAGCAGTCCAGCCCCTGCCTCCAAGGGTTGCGCCTGTGCAGCACACTGCGCCAGTCACCGCGCCGATCGACACCGGCCTGATCGAACAGCTGGAAACCCGCTACAAGGCCCGACTGCGGGCTGCGATCGAAACCAACAAACGTTATCCGCGCCGCGCCCGGCGCCTGGGCCAGCAAGGACAGGTCATCCTCCGCTTCGTCATCGACAGAACGGGCGCCATCAGCGATATCGAAGTCATTCGATCGAGCGGCTTCAGACGTCTCGACCAGGCGGCCATCGAAACCATCCGCGCCATTTCCGGACAACTGCCGTTTCCCGAAAAGATCTCACGCAAACACTGGACATTCCGTCTGCCGATCGACTATCGCCTCAGGTAGCGCCGCGTTTCAACTGAGCCAGAACACGTTTGGCGACTTCGTCAGCCGTGGCACCATGCGGAATCAGACTTGTCAGCTTGCCATTCTGATCGATCAGATAGAGCGTGGAAGAATGATCGACCAGATAGCCCGCGCTCGAGCCATCATCGACGATTCGGTAGATGGCCCCATAGCGCCGGACGATATCGTCGATAACCTTTTTCTCGCCGGTGACGCCGATCATATTGTGGTGGAAATACTGCGTGTATTGCTTCAACCGCTGTGGCGTGTCCCGCTTGGGATCGACGGAGACGAAGATCACCCGCACCTGATCCTGGGCCGCAGGCGGCAACTGCTTGAGTGCCGCTGCAACGGTGGACAACGTTGTCGGACAGATATCAGGACAGAGCGTATAGCCAAAGTACAGCAGCACCACCTTGCCGCGAAAATCCTTGAGCGATACCGGCCCATCCGCCGACTGCAAGACGAAATCACCGCCCTCGGGAACCGGTGCGAGCACACGATCTCCGGTGTTTCCCGGACCAGGATGGGTGGCGATGAAAACCAGCATGCCGGCCAGCAGCGCCAACAACAACACAAACACACGAAAACTTTTCGACTGCAAAACCTGCATGATCAAACTCCTGCCGGTGAACGAATTTCAGCGCCGCAGCGTCGAAAAGCGAAACGGCGCCATAACGATGCCATCATCGGTATGCAACAGCACCCTGGCCTCCCAGTCCATTTTACGGCGCGTACAGACCGCCAACTCTCCTGGCCCCGCAAACACGCCCTCCTGACGGCGCTCGAGCCGGGGGCGGTTGAAGCCCATGTTCATGTTGAGACCAACGAAATCGACCTCGACCGTATTGGCTTGCCGGCCTTTCAGCGTCACCGACAGTTTCAACGGCCTGGCCACCGGCACCGGCCGGGGCTGAATGGCGAATGTCAACTGGCCGCCCTTGGGCAAGGCCACGGTGCAAGCGCTCTGATTCAGGTCACAATGCGCGTCGAGTGCCGCGGTTTCAGCCACCGGCGGCGACAGGAATCTTTCCCGCTGCGTGGCGAGCAGCACCAGAACCGCCGCTGCCAGTAACGCTGCCAGACTCCAGATGATACCTTGCTTGTGCATTGTGCCCCGAATTATTTAACCCAGATTAAAGCGATTCCCCGTTTTTCCAGCGTAACGGCCCTAGCCCG
>CAZTJP010000099.1:0-7456 GCA_964613895.1 uncultured Thiotrichales bacterium
TGCGTATTCCGGCCCAAGATGAACACTCATTCCGGTTCAACGTGAACACCGGTTCTGGTTGAACGTGAACACCCATTCCGGTTCAAGGTGAACACTTTTCGGGATTTTCCGGAATGGGTGTTCACGTTCCACCGGAATCCTTTCCAACGCATTGTTTTTCAATCTGTTTGGTATGCTCTCCCGCTTTTTGGGAGCGCTCATGCCAGCCACGAGGACGACAATGCGAAAAATCCGCGAAATTCTACGACTCCGGTACGCCGCCGGGCTGTCGATCCGCCAGATCAGAGCCAGCACCAAGGTCAGTGTCGGCGCCATCCAGAAGCTGCTGAGCAAGGCCGATGCACGGGGGCTGAGCTGGCCGCTACCGGTTGACCTGGATGACGCCCAGTTGGCCCGGCTGTTTTATCCCGGTGCGGACACCCGGCCCTCCACGCGTTTCCAGGTACCCGACTGGTCGGTGATCCACCAGGAGCTCAAACGCAAGGGAATGACCAAGCAACTGCTGTGGGAGGAGTACACCCGGCAGTACCCCAACCGCTGCTACAGCTACTCGCAGTTCTGCGACCGTTACCGTCACTGGCGGGGCCTGCAAAAGCGCTCCATGCGTCAGCTGCACAAGGCCGGTGAGAAGTGCTTCGTCGATTACGCCGGGTCGACGGTCCCCATCGTCGATGCCACAACCGGCGAGATCCATCCGGCGGCGGTGTTCGTAGCCGTGCTGGGCGCCTCCAACTACACCTATGCCGAGGCCACGCTGAGCCAGTCACTGCCGGACTGGCTGGGTAGCCATGTGCGGATGCTCGAGTACTTTGGTGGCTCCACGGCGATCGTGGTGCCCGACAACTTGAAGAGCGGCGTGAAACGGGCCTGTCGCTATGATCCCGACCTCAACGCGAGTTATCAGCAGTGGGCCGAGCACTACCAGGTCGCGGTGGTTCCGGCACGGCCTTACAAGCCGAAGGACAAGGCCAAGGCCGAGGTTGGCGTGCAGATCGTCGAGCGCTGGATCCTGGCGCGTCTGCGCCACCACACCTTCTTCTCACTGGCCGAGCTGAACCAGTGCATCCGTGCCTTGCTCGAGGAGCTGAACCAGAAGCCGTTCAAGCAGCTACCGGGTAACCGCCGCCAGGCCTTCGAGCACCTCGACCAGCCCGCCCTCCGGCCCTTGCCCCGCCACCCCTACCGCTACGTCGACATCAAGCCGGTGAAGGTCAATATCGACTACCACGTGCAGTACCAGCAGCATCACTACTCGGTCCCGCATCAGTACGTCGGTGAGACCCTGGAGCTGCACGCCAGCGACACGCTGATCACGCTCTACTTCCGCCACAAGTCCGTGGCGACACATGCCCGCAAGCACCAACCCGGCATGACCACCGAACCGGCCCACATGCCCAAACGCCACCAGAAGCACCAGCAGTGGACGCCGGGGCGGTTGAAGAACTGGGCATCCGACATCGGTGCTGAAACGCTGAAATGGGTCGCGACGCAGCTCGAAACCAGGGCCCATCCCGAACAAGCCTACCGGGTCTGTCTCGGCCTGCTCAACCTCAGCCGGGCCTATCCGCCGGAGCGGCTCGAGGCCGCCTGCCGCATCGCCAACCACGCCGGTCTGATGCGCCTGAAACAAATCAAATCGATCCTGCAAAGCAATCGGGATCAACTGCCCGAGCAGCTCGATCTCGATACCGAACTCCCCCAGGACCACGAGAACATCCGTGGTCCCCATATCTTCCATTAACCCAAGGAGAACAACCTATGACCACAGATACCCTGACCGCGCTGCGCCAGCTCAAGCTGGGTGGCATGGCCAACGCGCTGCAACAGCAACTGGAACAGGTCGGAACCTATGAGGGGCTGGCCTTTACCGAGCGCCTCGCGCTGCTGGTTGAACAGGAAACCTTAAGCCGGGACCAGCGTAAACAGGAGCGCCTGATCCGCCAGGCACGCTTCAAGCTGGCGGCCTGCGTGCAGGACATCGACTATGCACACCCGCGCAACCTCAAGCAGGCACAGATCGCACGGCTGGCGCAGGGCGACTGGATCGACCGGGGCCAGAATCTGTTGATCACCGGGCCCTGCGGCAGCGGCAAGACCTGGATCGCCTGTGCTCTCGGCCACAACGCCTGTCTGCACGGCTACAGCGTCCGCTACTACCGCCTGTCACCACTGCTCCTGGAACTGACCCAGGCCAAGGCCGACGGCAGTTACCACAGGCAGCTCCGGCAACTGGCCAGGGTCCAGTTGCTGATCATCGACGACTGGGGACTGGAACCATTGAAACCGGCGCACCGTAACGACCTGATGGAAATCATGGACGACCGGCACGGGCAAACGTCCACGGTGGTGATCAGCCAGCTGCCGACCGATCAATGGTACGCCAGCATCGGCGACAACACGCTTGCCGACGCCATCCTGGATCGTCTCATGCACAACGCCCACCGTCTCCCGCTCAAGGGCGAGTCCATGCGCAAGATCCTCGGTCAGTTGACGGAAGATGAACACCTGGGGTAAAAAATTGACTCCGTGATGCGTTGCGAAATCAGGTGTTCACGTTCGTCCGGAATCGGTGTTCATCTTCGCCGGAATACGCACTCCGGTAGGAAAGCGTGAATTGTTTCCTGGTTTCTGGATGCCTGGCGCCCAAAAAAGGGTTCATCGAAGATCTCCGGGGAGGGCGCCGTAAAAGCCTCCTGGGCGGAGGCAGGTTGGGATTTAGTTCAAGATTCTTTGCACAGCTTGGTTTCGTATCCTGGAGGCGGATGAAGAAGCGGCGGTTGGCGAACAGGTCTTCGATGGTTTGCTCGACCACGAAGTCCGCTTTCGGGGTATCGGGCCAGGGGCGCAGTTGCGGCTGGATTTCGACGGGCGGGGCCTTGTCGTCGCAGTACTTGAAGTGCCGGATCTGGTGGTCGCGCACGCGTATGGTTGCATACACGGGGCACTTGCCGCGGCCCCACACGACGGCGCCGACGTTGGCGCACCTCTATGACAACATGCCATCGATCACGGTCTGGTTCTAAACGAGTTGTTACTGTAGAAGGTCCAGGTGCGGGTGATGTAGAGAATGTCACTGTCCTTGCGGATGTTCTCCGGGAAAGGCGCGAACGGCGCCGCCAGCTTGACGATGCGCACCGCCGCGTCGTCGAGGATCTTGTTGCCCGTGGGCTTGAGGATGGTGATGTTGCGCACGCTACCGTCCGGGAGTACCGCTACTTCCATGATCAGCTTGCCGGACAGGCCCTGGCGGCGTGCGGCATCGGGGTAATTGAGCTGCCCGACCCGTTCCACCTTGTGCACCCAGTCACGCATGTAGTTGGCGTAGCGCGCCTCGCGGGTGCTGGCGGTGATATGGACGCCGTTTCGGTGCTTTATCAGCGCATTCTGCTGAATGCTCTCGTTTAGTGCCAGCATCTCGCGGCTGCGACTGATAATGTCCTTCGCGATACGCGGATCCATGGGACTGTTGTCCCGTGGTCTATTTTCAGGTGATTTGTATGTGTTGCCGCTATTTTTTATTTGGCGCGGCGCTTTTTTTTCCTTTTGTGTTGTGACGTCAGAAGGGGGCGAACTGTCCTCCGCTAGAAGATGTAGCCGTTCATCTGTAAACACGCAGATGACGCCGGCAACGTTGTACATTACCTGATGGTTGAAGTCGCAATATATGGCCGCGACGTTTAACGGGAGTTGTTCGTTTCCCCAAAAGTCCGGGCGAAACATGGCCAGTTCACCGGGCTTGCAATGCTTCGCGTCCTCGTCGTTGCTGAAGATGCAGAGTTTTGACTGGTCGATAGGTGTTTTGCCGTTGTTACCATCCGCAAGCCCACACGCTGACAGCATGAGTGTGGATAATAGAATTGTCGCGATGTTTTTCATGCGGGTTTCGTTGGTCCTCCTGCGGTATTTTCCGTGCTGAAAATGGTTTTTATGTTGGCGGGAGGGTGCGTAGTGTTCAGACACGAAAGGTGGTGTGGCGAGTTTTTTGCCCATTTTCGGACAAAGTCGCACGCTTCCATGGGGATATAACAATTGTAATACGTGGCTGCACAGGGGTAGCCGGCGTCGCAGTCGTGTCTGGGAGGTATGACGTCCATTGTTCGGGTAACTGTAGTACGTTTTTTTATTGATCTGCGCTACATTTTGCCGGCGATCTGCCAGAACGTCCAGTTGCTGTTGCGTCGTTATATAACTCGGGCTCATCGCTGCGGGAACGTCAATTGAGGAGGTGTCCGTAATCCTGCGGCCCATTTATGCTTTCGTGCACACTGCGACACTACCAAAGTAATGCACCTGGCCCTGCGCCCCTTCACAAGTGCTATCAATGATTGCATTATCGCCGTAAAAGTGCTATCATTGCAATCACTTCCTTGCCGAAACAGAGAGGGTACTGTGATGGCCAATCTCGTAGTCAGAAACCTCGATCAACGCATCGTCGATGCGCTCAAGCAGCGTGCCGCACGGCATGGCCGAAGTGCCGAAGCCGAACATCGCGCTTTACTCGAAGCGTTATTGTTGCGGCCAAAGGGAAAGAGCTTTGCGGAAGTCCTCGCCGCAATGCCCAACGTGGGGCAGGATGAGGATTTCGAGCGGGTAGAGGACGAGGCCGGAAACGATCATGTATTTAGTTGATACCAACGTCATCAGCGAGGCGCGCAAAAGGTCAAAGGCGAATACAGGGGTACGGGCGTTCTTCAAACAAGCCATAGAGGACGAGACACGATTGTTTATATCGGTTGTCACTGTCGGTGAATTGCGGCGCGGCGTCGAATCGATCCGTCACCGCGGTGATGTACGCCAGGCCAATCAACTGGAGAAGTGGCTGGAAGCATTAATGACTGAATATCGATATCGGGATCACGTGCTCGATATCAACCAGGATATCGCACAGGTCTGGGGGCGGCTTCGGGCGCCTCATCCAGAAAACGCCCTGGACAAGCAAATTGCTGCCACGGCGCTGATTTATGAATTGACGGTCGTTACACGTAACCACAAGGATTTCGATAAAACCGGTGTGCGTGTGCTGAACCCATTCACAGAGTAGATAGTGAACGTGGCTGTTAGAAGTTGTTCAGGTGTAGGAGTCCAGATTTGATCGGACATCTACCGGTCGGCTGCAATCTGGGCACCCTATAGAGCCAGCCAAATATGGCGGATAAGCAGCCTCATCCACCAATTTAAGCCATAGTTGGCTGGAATTTCCTGGGCGCTTGACTTGCGCACCCGCGGCTCCCCCTCTATACTTACGCCACTTCTGGCTTATTTTCGATGATATGACGCAGAAACAGCCCTATTTGGCCGATATTGATTATCGTGCACGCCCGGTCGCTGATCTCATGCACGAAATGGGTCAGCAGATGCGTGCACGCATCAAACAACGTGGCACCCTGGCGGCCTTCGCTAATCAAAGCGGCATCCCGACACGCACCCTGACCCGTCTGGTCAACGGAGAAGACGTCGGTACCGAAACCCTCTATCGCGCCCTGCGCGCGCTGGAGCGGTGGGATGTAATCCATGCACTCCTGCAACCGCCGGAGCCGACTCCACTGGATTTACTCGAACGACAACCTCGCCAGTCACGGCACGCAACACCGCCGGCCACACAACCACCCTTCGAGGCACATCTGGCCAAATCCCGGCAACGGCAAGGTAAGGAAGATGCTTGAAGTCCTACGTGTCTCGCTCAATGGTTGCCTCATAGGCGCTCTGCGCTGGCGCGACGTCGACGGTGTGGGTGTCTTCCAGTACCACCCCGACTTCATCGCCGCTGGTCTGGATGTCAGCCCGCTGCGCATGCCGCTGCGCGAGGCTCCCTACGAGTTTCCCGAACTCGCGCGCACCCGAACATTTGCAGGCCTGCCTGGCCTGGTCGCTGATTCACTCCCGGAACGTTTCGGCAACCAGCTGTTGTCGACCTGGCTGCAGCGGCACGATCGGACCTTCGAGACATTATCACCCCTGGAGCGCCTGGCCTACCTGGGAACACGTGGCATGGGCGCCCTCGAATATGCACCAGATCTCGGTAGCCTCCCGGACACGTCTGTGCCTGTCGACGTCCAGGAACTGGTCGATGTGGCGCAAGCTGTTCTGGACCAACACCAAACCGTCCAATCCCCGGAGGTTTCCGCACTCGAACACCTGGTGCAGGTGGGTACGTCAGCGGGTGGCGCCAAAGCCAAGGCCGTCATTGCCTGGCACCCCACAACTGGTGAGGTGCGACCCGGACAGATCCCCGCGCCCCCCGGATTCCAATACTGGCTTCTCAAATTCGATGAAGTGGAAAACGAGGAATTGCCCACCGCCCATCAGATCGGGCGCATCGAAATGGCCTATCATCTGATGGCCGTCGAAGCCGGTATCACCATGATGGAATCCCGCCTTATGCCCGACGGCAACCGGGCGCATTTCATGACACGCCGATTCGATCGCGGCGACAACGGGGAGAAATACCACGTACAAACCTTTGCTGCGCTCACACACCAGGATCGCGATCCACCTGGCGCACTCGGTTATGAGTCTTTGTTCGCCACAGCCCGCGCGCTTGCCTTGCCGCAGAGCGCACTCGAACAACTCTACCGGCGCATGGTATTCAATATCCTGGCCCGGAATCAGGATGACCACGCGAAGAACCACGCCTTCATCATGGATCATGCCGGACAATGGTCCCTCGCTCCGGCCTACGATATCTGTTACAGCTATAAACCGGGATCACGTTGGATCGACCAGCACCAGATGCGGTGCAACAACAAGCGGGACCATTTCACGTGGGAAGACCTGCTTGCGGCCGCTCGCGCCGCCGACATCAAGCGAGTTCTAGCCCGACGCATTATCGATGACGTCCGTGCCGTAATCGACCGATGGAACCGCTTTGCCACGGACGTCGACCTTGACAACGCCTCGCGATCTGCAATACACGCAACCTTCCGATCCCTTTGAACGCATTGAAGCCCGTCCGGAACAGGCGACCCTGCGCCGCTGCCCGAGTCAGGACGGCGAGGTCGGGGGGTTCGATTCAGCGTCCGATTGGACACGCCCGAGGGTGAGCAGAGGCAGTCCGACAGCGCCGGCGATGCCGATAAACGTCGGGAGGGTTGTTAAAAGTATTCCATAGATATCTTGAGTCGGACAGAACGGGCCATTGACGTCCGATGAACCACACGGCGGCAAACGGGGCAGCCAGTCCGCCGACGGCGCCAATGAGAGAGGCGAGCAGGGTAGTGGCAATGACGGCCATACCGGCAAGGAACGACGAGGCGAAGCGCACGGCAGCGAGGACGCCCACCAGGATGGTGGCGCCGGTAACCAGGGTGACGGCCCAGAGGATGAGCGAGGTGGCCTTGATCAGGTTGGTTATCAGTGTGGCGTGTTGACTCCAGAGTGCGGTGCCGATCGGCAGTTCAATGAGCGCGGCAACGGTGAGCAACAGCAAGGCGGATTTCATCGACATAGTCCCATGTTA
>CAZTJP010000100.1:0-7308 GCA_964613895.1 uncultured Thiotrichales bacterium
TTTCTGTCAACGGACAGGTAATCAACAATGGCTGATATCAAACAACTCGACAATCGTTCAACCGCTGCTGATGAGGATACGGTTTGCAGTGACGAGTCGCCCACCATCGAACTGGAGGCTGCTCCGCAACCCGATACGGCGCGCGCCCCTTATGTCCGGCCAGCACTGTCGCCGTTGCCGTTTTTCTCGGTCAACAAGCAGGGCTTGCCGGAACTGACCGCGCGAACCGAACTGGATGATGCCAGCGTTCGTGAACTGCTCAACAAGTATGGTTCGCCGCTGTATATCGTTTCGGAAGAGCGACTGAGAAAGGACTTCCGCGCATTTTTGCAAGCCTTCACCAGCCCGGGCATCGAAACCCGGGTGGCTTATTCGGTCAAGACCAATTATCTACCCGCGATCTGTTCGATCGTGTTCGAGGAAGGCGGTTGGGCCGAGATCGTTTCCGGCATGGAGTATGGCCTGGTCAAGGCGTTGGGTGTGCCAGGTCACGAGATCATCTTCAATGGCCCGCACAAGACCTATGAGGAATTGCAGACCGCGCTGGCGGACGGTTGTATCGTCAATGTCGATAACTTCGACGAACTGGCGATGATCGAGGAGATCGCCACCGAACTGAGCCATCCGGCGCGGCTGGGTATCCGGATCAATTTTCGCTATGGTCTGTCGCCGTGGACCAAGTTCGGTTTCAGTGACGACAACGACGAATGTCAGCAGGCCATGGAACGGATTGCGCGTCATCCCAATCTGCGGCTGGAACTGCTGCATAATCATTCCGGCACTTTCCAGTTGCTGCATGAGGTCTATGAAAATTCCATCACCCGGCTGATCGAGGTCGGTCGCCGGGCGCGCAAACTGGGGTTGACACCGACCATGGTCGATGTCGGTGGGGGCTTTCCGTCCGTCAATACGCTCAAGCCGGTATTCGATGTGCCTGGTGGCAGCGTGCGTGATGAAGGTCACTTGTTTCGCTATGCTCAGGTGATCTGTGGCAAGTTACAACGCGCCAAGGATGTTTTCGGAGGCCGCCCCACGCTGGTGCTGGAGCCGGGCCGGGCCGTGGTCGATGCTTGTACCAGTCTTGCCTGTACCGTGGTGGCGCGCAAGGAGATCGAGGGTCATGGCCCCTCGGTGATCGTCGATGCCGGGGTCAACCTGGTGCCTACCGCCTGTTATTATGACCACGGTATCAAGAAAGCGCCCGAGGCCGGTGATCAGCCGCCATCCGGGTCGCGCCAGCCGACCAATGTGTTCGGGCCGTTGTGCATGCAGAGTGACCAGTTGCGCGAGCGGGCCCTGTTGCCGTCGGTGGAAGTGGGTGATCCTTTGCTGATCGACAATGTCGGCGCCTATTGCCATACCCAGTCATCCCAGTTCATCCAGTCGCGACCGGCGACAGTGCTGTTGGGACCCGAGGGCCCGGAAGTGATCCGCCGGCGCGAGAGCTGGCAGGATATCTTCGCTCTCGACCGGGTGCCCGAACGGCTCGACAAGGGCCGGTTCAACAAGTAATCGGGTTCAACAAGTAATACGGATGCGATGATTCGAACCTTTCTCCTCAGCCTGCTGCGCGGTGTGGGTCAACTGGCCTTCGTGGATTCCGCGCGGGGCGGGGGGCTGGTGCTGGCGGGCATGGCGCTGATCTCTCCCGAGGCGGCAGTCGGTGCTGTTGTCGCAGCGGCATTGGCAACGTTGTTCCATCGCTTTGCCGGCATCTATCCTGCTGAAGAATGGCGGCTGGGGCTGGGTGGCTACAACAGTGCGGTGATCGGCATCCTGTGGAGTGGCGCAATGTCGGGAACGTCTGCCACCCTGCTGGGCTATTTCCCGCTGGCGCTGGCGACTTGCTGGCTGTTCGAAGCGAGTTTCAAGAAACTTTCTTACAAGGTCTTTCTGCCGCTGCTGACTGCACCGGCGGTGGTAACCGCTTGGCTGACCGCCTGGGCCCTGGGGCATCTCGGGGTGAATTTCTGGTGGGTCGGTGCGCCGGCCATGAATGATGTACCCGAAATCGTGCTGGGCGTGCTCTGCATCGTGGCGGCCATGAGTCTGGTCGATGTCGCCGCAACGGTGCAAGCACTCATCCTGGCGGTGCTCGCTGCGTGGTGGGGGCATTGGTACTATGGACTGGATTTCGTGGCGCTCGGCCCCTTGTGGGGATTTGCAGTCGCCAGCGCCAGTTTTGGTGTTCAAGCCGTTTTTTTCCGGGGGGCCACTTCGGCGCTGGCCGGCGGTTTGACGGCAGCCATCCTCGCTGCGGCTCTGTGGGGGCTGTGGATGGCAGTACCATTCGGCCGCGGGTTGCCGCCGTTGCTGATGCCTTTCGTGATCGCGGTTTGGGCGGTGCTGTTGCTGGCGCGGCGGATGGAATTGTCGCGTCTGTTACTGCCATTGCAGGGCATGGGGCGGCGCTCGGGCATCTGACGGAGGAACACGATCATGGAAGCAGGGTTAGACAGGCAGGGAAGGCTTCGTCCGCAGGCGTTGCCGTTGCCTTTTGGCGGGTTGGTCCTGTGGCTCGTGTTGCTTTTCATGGTGGGCTGTACCCGTTCCGATGCGGTCGATGTGCCGGTCGATACCGATATCAACAGCGATGGCGCGACGGCGCTGCCTGCCCGGCTGTTTCGTCCGGATGGCGCGGGGCCATTTCCCGCCGTGGTGCTGTTGCATGGCTGTGCTGGCTTGCTGCCCAAACATGAGGACTGGGCGGAGACGCTGGCGGACTGGGGATATGTCGCATTGGTGATCGACAGTTTCTCCACCCGGCGCGTCGATCGTATCTGTGAGGCTGACAACGCAGTTTGGGCCCGGTTTCGCGAGTTGCGCCAGGCCGATGCGCATGCGGCGTTGCGCTATCTCGGACAGCAGCCGTTCGTCGATCCATCGCGGATCGGCGTCATTGGATGGTCGAATGGTGGCACCATCGTGCTCGATCTGGTGGCGAAAGACAGCGCTTTCCGGGCAGCCGTGGCGTTCTATCCCAGTTGCTGGCAGTTTCAGCAGGAATCCGGCTTGAACACGTTGATGCCTCTGGCGCCGACTCTGGTTCTGATGGGGCGCGCCGATGACTGGACACGGCCGCGTTACTGTCAGGCGCTGTTCGCCGGACGGGAGGCAGCGTCGTTACGGCTGTATGACGGCGCCTATCATGATTTCGACAATCGCCGCGAGCCGTTGACCATCATTCGGAATGTGCGTGTCGAAGGCGGGGGTAATGGCCGGGGCGATGTCACGGTTGGTTTCGATGCGGCCGCGTATCGGGCGGCCAAGGCTGATCTGCGCCAGTTCCTCGACGAGAGGTTGTGACGGCGAAGCGCGGGATCAAAAGTACCTGAGCAAACCGAGGCGCAAGGTGCTGAATCGGGCTTCCGGGTTGGTGGGGATGCGCTGTTGGTCAGTGTCATACCAGGTCATTCCCAGGTTGGCTGACCATAGCCCCCATCGTTTCGGCAGTGAGACCAGTGGGGCGTAGAGTTGCAGGCCAACAGAGGTGAAGCTGTGCCCACCCCGGTTGCCGCGAAAACCGTCTTGCTGGAAGCCGATTTCCACTGGCAGTGACAACCACAGGGGACGGATCTTGCGTTGGCCGAGCCGGTGCCCCGGGTTGATGCGGGTCACCAGAACGCTGGCCTTGTGGTCGAACAGGTCGGCGGCCAGTTGCGTATGGAGCGTCAGCCCCGGATTGAGCGCCAGCGAATCGAACAGCAATCCCCGGTCGTTGAAGGTCAGCCAGCTGTCCAGCACCACTTCCTTGACGCTGGCGTAGGTCCAGCGTTGCAAGGTCATGCCGAGATCCAGCCGGCCCAGGTCGAGCCCGTAGCCCAGCCACAGGTCGAATTCCTGGATGTTGCCTCTCAGACCGTTCTGTGAATTGCGGTTGATATCCATCCAGGTGCCACCATAGAGACTGAGCGTTTTCCATTTGGCGCCCAGTTGCAGGGAAGGATGGAACAGGTTTGCACGCTCGCCGCCGAGTTTGCGCCCAGCGCCCCAGACATCACGTCCATAAGAGACCAGATGGCTGTCGTGAACCAGCGACAAGGTTGCCCAGGTCGTTTTGTTCTGGGCAGCGTGGACCACCGGCGTGGCGATCAGCAGCCACAGGGTCGCCATGCGCATGAGTTGGCGTGGAAACAATGTGAGATCACGGATCATGAGTTTTTTTATCGGTTGAGCCCTGGGCACCGGAAGTATGACCGGCTGGCCGCCGATTATCCGTGTCTTCCGCCGTCTGTCATCTGGCAGCGCTTGAAAAAGAGAGATACCCCGCATTTCGACCGAAAAAATGCGAGGCCTGTTACATCGTCGGAGGTCGATACGTGTGACACTGCTGTTTTCGAACTGGGCAGGCCAATGATGATGTTCTTGAACTGTCGATCTCTCTTGTCGGGGTGGAACAGGGCGGTATCCTCGACGCCATACTTGCTGATCGGGTTGTTGTTCCTCCACCCTGCGAATGCCGCTGATTGCGGGGCCTCGGCGGGGCTGGCCGTGGACTGGCGGGGCTGTGAGCACAAGGGGCTACTATTGCGAAACACGCGCTTGTCGGGCGGGCGTTTCGAAGGCGCCGATATGGTCGGCTCACTGTTGATCGGCGTCGATTTACGGCAAAGTACACTGGCGGATGTGGTGCTTTCCGGCAGTAGTTTCCGCCGTGTGAATTTTCACGGTGCACGGCTTCCTCATGCCGATCTGAGTGGTTCGCTGTTGCGGCTGGTGGTTTTCGATCAGGCCGATCTGCGCAAGGCGACGCTGCGCGATTCGAACATCCAGGATTCGAGTTTCAGTGGTGCCGATTTGCAAAGGGCCGATTTGCGTGATTGCGTGTTCTCCCGTGTCCGTTTCAATGGCGCCGATCTGCGGCGTGCCGACTTGCGCAATTCGCTGTTGACCGAGGTGGATCTCTCCGGTGCCGACCTGTCCGGCGCGATCTGGACCGATGGGACGGTCTGTGCGCCCGGTTCGTTGGGGGTTTGCCGCCGTCATGGGCCTAATGGATCCTAATTGATACGGTCGACGATATACCCGGCGATGTCGCGCAGCACGTCTGCCCTGTCACCGAAAGGAGACAGGCTCTCGATGGCTTCCTGGTGAAGCTCCCGGGTGCGTTGTTTGGAGGCGTCCAGGCCGAGGATCTCGGGAAATGTGGGTTTGTCCAGCGCCTTGTCGGCACCTGCCTCCTTGCCGAGCATTTCTGTCTCACCCTCGATATCGAGGATGTCATCGCGGATCTGGAAAGCCAGGCCGAGGCATTTGCCATAGTGCCCGAGCGCTTGTGCAAGCGATTCATCGAGGTCACTGGCATTGAGTGTTGCCAGCGCGATGCTGGCATGGATCAGTGCACCGGTCTTGTGGATGTGCATGGCCTCGAGTTCCGCGATCGTCAGCGACTTTCCGCTCGCTTCGAGGTCGATCGCCTGGCCGCCCGCCATGCCTTGTGAGCCGGCGGCTCGCGCCAGCAGGTTGATCATTTCGACCCGCACCGCCGGGTCATCGGTGATCGACTCGTCCTCCGCCAGTACGCGGAACGCCAGGGTTTGCAGCGCATCCCCGGCGAGGACTGCCATCGCTTCGCCGAATTTCTTGTGACTGCTGGGCCGCCCGCGCCGCAGGTCATCGTCGTCCATGCACGGCAGGTCGTCGTGGATGAGGGAATAGGCGTGGATCAGTTCGACCGCGCAGGCGGGACCATCGAGCCGTTCCAGGGATTGCCGGGTTGCCATGCCGGTGGCGTAAGTGAGAATGGGGCGGATACGTTTACCACCGGCCAGCGCGGAATAGCGCATGGCTTCGTGCAGGGTCTGCGGATAGCGGTTGATGGGTGGTATCCAGCGGTCGAGCGATTGTTCGACGCGCAGAACCCAGCCGGGCATTACTTCATTGAGTCTGTTCATGGTCTGGCAATGTCCGCAAGCTGCAAGGCCCTAGAAGGGGATATCGTCATCGAAATCACTGTCGGCTGATTCATCGCTTTGAGCGTCGAACTCATCCGATGCTTCATCGTCGCCCAGTTGCCGGACTTTGAGTTCAGCCTTTTCCAGCAGCGTTTGGCAATGGCGGGTCAGCCTGACGCCACGTTCGTACTGACGCATGGACTCATCGAGCGACAGGTCGCCTTGTTCCATGTTTTCGATCAGTGCTTCCAGTTCCGACATGGCTGCTTCAAAATCGGGCAGTTTTTCTTGATCGGATTGACTCATGACAGCAGTGTTCAGGGGAGGTGTGGGTAAACCTACGTCAGATGGCGTGACGGGTCAAACGGCCTGCAAGCGGTGGGGCTGGCTGTGTTGACACTGGCAGAGGTGGATTGGCCACCGTTGCTGGCGGCCGGAAGGCGCGCCGGTGTGATCCGCCAGGTGGCCGAGGACTTCGAGGTGGTCGAGATAGCGTCGGTCGAACCGGCTGGCGAGGGGGAGCATCTATGGGTGCGTGTTCGCAAGCGGGGTTGGACGACGGAAGCTGTTGGTCAGCATCTGGCGCGTTGGGCCGGTATCCCGCCGCGAGCGGTGAGTTGGGCGGGTCGCAAGGATCGGCGGGCGGTGACGGAGCAGTGGTTCAGTCTGCATTTGCCCGGGCGGGCAGATCCCGATTCGTCGGAGGGCTGGCCTGAGGGTGTCGAGCTGCTGGCGGCGAGACGGCATTCACGCCGGATTCGGTTGGGGCAACATGCAGGCAATCGGTTCCGGCTGCGGGTCCGGGCCTGCGATGCGGCGATCGATGAGATTGGCGCACGCCTCGAGGCACTGGTCGAGGGGGGATTCCCGAACTATTTCGGGCCGCAGCGCTTTGGTCGCCGGGGGGATAATATGCTGCAGGCGCGGCGCTGGTTACTGGAAGGAGCGCGGGTGCGCGGTCGGGGGCTTCGGTCGATCTTGCTTTCGGCGGTGCGGAGCTGGCTTTTCAATGAGGTGTTGGCGGCGCGGGTGCGCGAGGGGAGTTGGTGTGTGCCGGCGGCGGGGGATGTCCTGATGCTGGAGGGTAGCGGCAGTGTGTTCGTCCATGATCCATTGGCACAGGGGGCGGAGGATGTGTTGGATCGGGTCGCCCGTGGGGATTTGCATGTGACCGGGCCGTTGGCGGGGAGCGGTGACGGGTTTGCCGTGGGTGGTGCGGAGGCAGTGGTTTTGGCGCGCTGGGAGGCGTGGGTGCGGGCATTGTCGAAACAGGGGGTGAAGATGGCGCGGCGCAGTTTTCGGGTGATGCCGAAAGAGGTGGATCTCGAAGCCTGCGAAGATGGCTTTCGCGTCTCATTCACGCTGCCGGCGGGTGCTTACGCAACCTCATTCATCCAGGAACTCATCCAGCTCT
>CAZTJP010000101.1:0-2560 GCA_964613895.1 uncultured Thiotrichales bacterium
CTCCAGCGGCCCCTCGTCCAGTTTCTGAAAATCCTCGACCTCGGCGACGGCGGCCAGCAGGGCGGCGTAGCGGCGCAGTACGTCCTGCACGGGTTTGAGTTCGTCCCAGAATTGCTGGCATTTTTCCGGGTTGTCGAATGCGCCGGCGAGGCTGCGTTTGTGCCAGACGCCGGTGAAGGGGCGGATTTTCTGGTTGAGGATGACGATGGCGATCTTGGAGAAGGTTTCGGCCTTGCGGCCTTTTTCCTTGAGCAGTTGGCGGGTGACGCCAAAGATTTGGTAAACGGAGTGCAGCGCGGCGGCTTCGTCTCCGCTGTTGCCGTCGATTTCCTGGGTGGTGATACGGGTGATGAGTTCGATATAGAGTTCCCAGGCGGCTTGTTGTTCTTCGGGTTGCGGTTCCCATTCCAGGTGCAGGAAACCGGTGTTGAGTTTCAGGCCCGTGAGCCCCCAGTTTTCGAACCAGTCTTTGATCTTCATGGTGGTTGCTTGTTGATTGGTTTGAGCGGTTGCCGTAGTGAACCGGTGAGAAATCCGGGGCTACAGCAGGCTTTCGCCTGAGTTTAGCATGAAGGCTGGCATCTGCCGGATTGGAGATTCAGAGCGCCTGCGATGGCGCATCAATCCAGCGGGTAAATCGGGTTGGCCGCGAGCAGGGCGTCGGGTGAGGCGGGCAGGCCTTCGCGGCCGCGAACGTGGAAACGGCTTTGGCCGGCGCCTGGCGCTGTACAATGGCCGGAGACCAGCTCGCTGACATCGGCAAAGCTCTGCGGCAGTTGGAGCGTGCCGCTGGTGGCGTCCACATCCGGTGTGTTGAATTCGATCTTGCCCGCTTCGCCTTCGACATTATTGGCGTTGGCGGAGATGTGCGTTGCGGGCGGCGGATCGCGCAGCACGGATTGCACATTGAAGACGATATCGCCACCGTGGCCGCGGGCGGTTTCGGCGGTGATCCTGGCGCCATCCTGCATCAGCAGCAGGTTTTTTCCGGTTCCGGTCACGGTGATGTTGCCGCCGTTGCCGAGTGAACGGTTGTCATCCGCCAGCGCGGAGGTACTGATGGATGCGCCCTGACCCATTTTGAGCAGACCGGAGAAGGTGATGTCGATCACGCCCGCGTCCGCGCCGTGGGTGGTGACATCGATCGAACTGCTGTCGTCGAGCGTGATCGGCCCGGCCTGGATCGAAATGTTTCCTGACGAACCGGCACCGGTGGATTGGTTGGCGATGCTGGCTTGCGAGGTGAGGCTCAAGCGGCCGGTTTGCACGCGAATATCACCGCCCTGAGAGCCTTGGTCGAGCGCCGAGGTGATGGCGAACAGGCGTCCGGAGTCGGCGAGCGACAATGACTCCGAAGCCTGTACGATGATCGCGCCGGCGCTGCCGCCACCCGTTCCGGAAACACTGCTGTTGATCTCGGACACCTGATCGACCCCGAGCGGCGTTGCCGACAGGCCGGAAATGGTCACCCGGCCAGCCTCGATCCGGATGTCATTCGCCTGGTTCCGCGATCCTGATCCCGCAGTGAGCAACTGACCGCCATCGACGATCGACAGCTGATCGGTGGTGATCACGATCCCTTCACCCGACGCCGCGTCGTTCGAATCGACAGACAGACTCGCCAGCCGCGCCACGCTCACGGCCGGGGCGTCGATCCGCAGCGATGGCGCTGAGCCGGAGACCCTGACGATAGCACCATTGTCGAAGCGGGCCTGTTCGCGCGCGGTGATGTCGATGCGCTCGCTGGCCAGAATCGCGGGCCGGTCCTGATTATCGAGATAGGCGAACAGATCCGTGTCACCGCCGGCCTTGCCCGAAATACTGAGCTTGCCGGCATCGATCCGCACCCGGGCAGCGTCGATGCCCGCCAACCCCTCCGGCCCCTCGGCGAGCGAGACCTCGCCCGATGCCAGCAACCCGACCTCGCCCTGTGGTGCAAACAACTGGCCGCCGGCCAGCTCGATGGCGCCAGCCGTGAATTGCAGTCGTTGCCCGGCTGGCACGCTCAGCTGGCCGCCTTCGAGACGAATGGCGCCAGCACGGTCGGGACTGCCGAACCCGGATGGAGCGGATGCGGACAGATTGGCCGGTGTATCGATATCCAGCTTTGAGCCATCCGCAAATTCGAGCCGGGCGGTGGCGCCGACGAACAAGCCGCCGGACAGGTCCAGCGAAGCTGTATTGGAAAACACGAAACCATGGGGATTGAACAGATACAGGTCGGCGGCGTCGAAACGCGTGGTATCGAGCCGGCCCGCCACGGATGAAGGCCCGGAATCATCGATACGGCCAATGATATGGGTATGCGGAGTTTGCTGCGCATCGGGCACGAACTCGACCGTATCGCCTGCGCCGATATTGAACCGCTGGAAGCCGAAAAACAGGTTGTCACCGCTGCGCTGTTCGCTGCTGACTTCAAAAGTGGTGGCCGCGTCGTGGTCGACCGGCGTGACCGTCACCGATGCGCCGGGACTGGCGGTGACTTCGCTGACCACCGGCGCGGCTGTTACGCCATCGAGGGTGAAAGCGAGTATTACAACTAAGCGGGTGGCGGTGGAAA
>CAZTJP010000101.1:2660-7257 GCA_964613895.1 uncultured Thiotrichales bacterium
TAGGGTTGGACGACACTGACATGTGCTGGTGCGGTGACATGCAGGGTGCCGGACATGATGCCAATCGCCACGGTTCTCCCAGATACCTTGAGCCGGCCACCGAGCACGGTCACAGTTTGATTGTTGTTCACTACCAGCCCGGCGAGGCTTGCGTTGTCGATGTTTGTCGTACCGCAAAGGTAGCTGTGGTTGCTATCGAGATAGACGGGGGTCTCATTGTTGTCGGGGCAGGCGACTGAATCTTCGGCTCGCGCCGAGCGAATGAAAAAGCCGCTCGACCAGGGGGATGACGATTGGCCACGGGCGCCAAGCTTGTCTTGCTGTGGTGACGATTTCAACGGCGGTAATGCCTTGGTGGATGGATAATCACCAAACACCAGTCCGTAGTCGTTTGCGGTGGTGTGGACGTTGGCCAGCAATACGGAGGCGCCCGGCTCGACCTTGATCCCGGCCAGGCCGTTTTTGAGTGTGATATTGCGAATCTGTACGTTTGGCGCTGTGACGGTGATGACGGGTGCGCGGGTTTCGGAGGCGAGCGCATAGAGGTGTCCGTTACCGTTGAATATCGTGCCCGGCTTCTCGATGGTCAGTGGTTCGATGGGGTGATCCTGGCTGCCTTCGCAGTTTTCCAGCAGTTTTACAATGCCCTGCATCTGTGAGGGGAGTTGCTTGCAGTCGGTGGTGACGACTGTGGGTTTGTTGCTTGAACAGGCGGACAACAAGGTCAGTAGCAGCAGGGCGAGGGGGAGAGGGGGTTCAGTGGGCTGCCGGGGTGATGGTTTTTGGGGTGTCATTGCTTTGTCTCCTCCGTGATGAGGGTTACGGTGGCGGACAGGTCGCGGGTGACGGAGCAGCGGTCGGCGGCGGCGATGCAGAGCGTCCAGTCGTAGGGGGTGTCTGGTTTGAGGTCGAGTCCGCCGGCGTTCAAGGTATGTATTCCGGCGGTGGCGACCGGCTGGATGATCCGATCGACGATCGGTTCGTCGGCGGCATCGGTCGAGATCATCAAACGGACGGGGTGTTCGAGGTTGCGCGACAGTTCCCATTGCATCGCCGGGCCGTTCAGTGCGATGCGGCCATCGGCGGGTACGATCAGGGTGAGCTGGGCCTGTTCACTGCCACCGCGCGGTGCGCCGACGGTGATTCGGATCACGGGCTTGCCGTCCTTGCCGGGCTTGGGCGTATACGGAGGCGGATCGAGCCGCGGCGCCTGCTCGTCGGCAGCAACCAGGCCGGCGGCGATCAGGCCGACCAGAATCAGCGCGACACGATATCGTTTCCAGATCATCTTCGTCCAGCTCCTTGCGTGTCCTCTTCAGGAGTATAGACGACGCCGGCGGATGACACAGAAAACCTCGATGGGTTGTGGTTTGCCACGAATCTGCTGCGGCCCCAATGATTCGATCTCGAATCGATCGCCCAGCCGTTGGCGGGTGGCGGCGCTCACCAGAATGCGCAGCGGGGTGTCGCGGTGCTCGAGAAAACCCTGCTTGTCCAGCGCCTCGAGCCGGGCGGCGGTGTTGACCACATCGCCGACGGTGGTGTATTTCATCCGTTCGTCGCTGCCGAGGCTGCCGACCACCACCGTGCCGGTATTGATGCCGATCCGCAGCCGGAAGGCGGGCATGCCGTTGTCGCGGGCGCTGCGGTTGAAGGCCTGCACCTGTTTGCCCATCGCCAGCGCACAATCGACGGCCGCACGGGCGTCCTGGTCGATCTCCTGCTGTGTGATACGTGGCACCGGCACGCCAAAATTGATCTTGATGCCATCGCCAGCGTAGTCATCGACGAAACCGCCATGCTGCATGGCGATTTGCGTCATCGCATCGAGATAACGGTTGAGCCATTTCATCAGTTCATCGGGGTCCATGGCCTGGGTGGCCGCGACGAAACCTTGCAGGTCGGTGATCATGACGGTGGCGGTCAGTCGCTGCGGCCGGGGCTTGCCGTGTTCGAGAAATTCGTCGCGCCGGCTCCATAGCAGCTCGGCGACTTCGGGGGAAACGAACTTGCCGAACAGGTTCATCATCTGGCCGATCTCGCGGCGCTCGCGTTGCGCCAGCAGTGCGGCGGTCAGGCCCAGCGCCAGCCACAATGCAAGGATGATAGAGACTGAAGTCACCCAGAGATTGGCGATGAATAACAGTTGCGACAAGCCGAGGATGGCCGCCGACACGCTCAGCGCCGCAACGACCAGCAGCCAGGTTTTCTGCTCCAGCATGACGGCGAGCGCCGCGCCGAGCATGGCCGCCAGCAGGATCAGCAGCAGCGCCAGCCAGGCTGGCAACACCCGAATGGGCGATCGATCCTGATCCACGCCGCCCAATAACTGGTCGAGCTGGAAGGCGTGAATTTCGACGCCGTAGCTGGTGCGCGGCGCATGCCAGCCGGTACTGAACGGGGTTTCGTGGCGATCCTGAATGCTGGCGGCCTGTAAGCCGAGCAAGGCGACCTTGCCTTTAATGGCCTTGGCCGGAACCTTGCCGGCCATCAGATCGGAAAAGGGAATGCGGTCGAATCCGCCCGGCCCACGCGCGAAGTCGAGCAGAAACTGGTAGCCGCCCGCATCGGCATGCCGATAGCCGCCATCGTTGCGATGGAAACGGCGGATGACGGTATGGCCGAGGCGCACCTGTTCGGCGTTGTCGGGATCAGCGGTCAGGGTGACATGGCGCACGGACAGCGCCGCCAGCGCCAGGCGCAATGAAAATGAAAAACGGGGATTGCCCTGCTCGTCCCACAACATCAGCAGTCCGCGCCGGATGACGCCCTTGGCGTCCTGTTTGAGATCGGCGAAGCCGACCTGCTCCGGACGCTCGATGAAAGGCGGGGCCGAGACGGGTTCGCCCAGCACGCGCTCGACGAAGATGACGCCGGGGTGGGCGCGAGCGAAGTCAGCCAGCGCCTGGTGGCCACGGCTGGGCAGGTCGCGGAAGAAATCCACTCCGATCGCGACGGGTCCGAGCGCATCGAGCCGGGTCAGCGCCTGATGAACAATGGCATCCGGCAGCGGATAGCCCCAGCGCTGGATATCGTCTTCGCCGATCGCCACGATGACGACCGGCGACGGCGCAGCGGAAGGGCTTGGCCGCAACCGCATCTCGGCGTCATACAGCGCCAGTTCCAGCCCCTGCAAGCCGCCTGCCTGACGAATCGCCAGCACCACGGCGAATGCCAGCAGCGCCATGGACAGGCCGGCGGCGGTTCGGCTGTGCAGCGCTTTGCGCCAACGGCTCATCACGACTACAGCCAGCTGTTGATCAGCACGAATGCCGACCAGTAGCCCGGAAAACGGTAGCTGGGCCGCCCTCGCGCCGGATGCAGCAGGGCGAGCTGTGCTTCGCGCAAGGCTTCGGCGCGGCTGGTGGTGGGATTGGCCAGCGCACGGTAGAAATGCGCGATCAGCCGGGCGGCGGCCTGGTCATCCACCTTCCACAGACTGCCGAGCGCACTGCGCGCGCCTGCCTTGATGGCGACGCCGGAAAGTCCCAGCGCCGCGCGCGCATCGCCCCGCGCGGTTTCGCAGGCGCTCAGCACCAGCAGGTCCAGCGGTTGCTCGCGAAAACGAAAAGTCGATATATCGCGCGCCAGTTGGTCGAGATATTTGGGGCCGTCATAGGTCATGACGAAACTCTTGCGCGCATCGGCGGCGAACGCCGCATGGGTGGCGAGATGCAGGATATTGATCGAGCGATCCTTGAGGCTGGCGCTGAGGCCTTTGCGGGTGAAGGCCTCGTCGAGCAGCGCCCTGCCCTTGAATACCGCGCCGACGGTCTGGATTTCCTGCGCCACGAACGGCAACGGCGGAAAACCGGCCACCGCTTTCGACAAGCCGGCATACAGGGGATGCGCGTGCTTGCGATCGACCGCGGATGGATCGGTGAGATCGACGCCGGGCGTGATCGCCAGCGGCAGCTTTTCGATCAGATACTGGCGTCGTGCGGCATCCCAGGCGGCGGCCATCGGCGCCTGACGCATGGCGCCGTCGGGCACGAACACCAGCGTATCGACCGGCTGGCTTTCGAGCAGATCTTCATAGGGCGCGACCAGCCACTGATAGATTTTGGCGCCCGGCTGGCGGTGGCGGTTGCTGGGTTCTTCCAGCAGCCATCGCCACTGGTTGAAGGTATCGGTCAGCGTATCGCGGCCAACGGCAACGGTGCGCCGAACCAGCCGCCCACCCGGCAGATGCAGCAGCAGTTCGAGCCGGTCATCGAGCATGACGGGATAAACGATCAGTGCCGACTGCGAGACCTGGGCGATATCGCGGCGCTTGGCTTGCAGTTCATCGACGCAACTGTCGCGAAAATAGTCGCGCAGTTCCGCCGCTTTCAGGGCTTCGACGGTGTCGCGCGCCTGTTTCAGCAGCTCGCTGCGCCGTGTTTCGGAATCGCTCTCGTCCGCCGCCCGAAACAACAGCCTGAGAAACTGCTGGTAGAGCGGATGCAAGGTGGTATCGAAACGGCTTTGTTGCCGGCCGTAGGCGTGTCGCTGGGCAAAACGCAACGCGCTGAACTGATCGGCCGCGCGCCGATAGGCCTCGATGGCCTGGGCCAGACGGTTTTGGGCCGTGATCCTGTGAGAAATTCGGGCTAGC
>CAZTJP010000102.1:0-7204 GCA_964613895.1 uncultured Thiotrichales bacterium
CGGATTGCTCACCGGGCCTGATCGCAGTCGCGACCCGGTGAGCAATCCGGGCTAGAGATTGTGACGATTGGAGAAAGCGGGATATTCCCTCGATGACCAAGTGTAGCAGAGCATGGCCCGAGATGAATCTGTATTAGAGAAATATAACATTCTGATTTAACGATATATTTATATGGCTGAATAATCTTGCAATGGAATAAAAATCAATTTAGGTTCGTCACTAACCCAATAGCCCCGGACGCTACCGTCTGGCGAGGCGCGCGGTTGGCCTGCCAGGAGCTGGCGGGTCGTGCTGGTTCGCAGCCAGTCATTTAATTCATCCACCACAGAGAAAGGAGAAATACACTTCCATGACTATCAAGAACCGATTGATTGCAACGGCGGCTTCAGCGCTGGTGCTTGGCGCGATGCTGGGGCTGGCTCCTGCAGCTGTTACTGCTGACGAGTCGTCAGCGGTCGATGCGGGCAAAAAGCTCGCTTTCAACCGCAAGAAAGGTAATTGCCTTGCTTGTCACCAGATTGCCGGCGGCAAGCTGGCCGGGAATATCGGCCCCCCGCTGGTGGCCATGAAAGCCCGGTTTCCTGACAAGGCGAAGCTGAGAGCGCAGATTTTCGATCCGAGAAAGGCGAATCCGAACACGGTGATGCCGCCTTTTGGTCCTCATGCGATTTTGTCGGACAAGGAGATCGACCAGATCGTGGAATTCATCTATACGCTGTGAACGGCGATTGACACTTTCCACCACTGAACCAACAGGATTTCTATCATGAAAAAAACTGCTACATGTCTGGCGGTCGCATTGAGTCTTGCACTGCCATCCCTTGCCGCGCAAGCGAGCCCGGCTGACGATCTGAAGGCCTTTCAGAACTATTTCAAGAAGCGCTTTCCCGATACGCCTTTCGATGACTTTGTCAACGGCGTCTACGCCATCGACAAGGGGTCCAGAGAGCAATGGGAAGCGATCGAGGAATTTCCGCCTTACGAGATCGATATCGAAAAGGGCGAAAAACTCTGGAACATGAAGTTCAAGAACGGCAAGAACTTCGCTTCATGTTTTGGCGAGGATGTTGGCGCCATCAAGCCACGTTACCCGCATTGGGACGCGAAGGAAGGCATCGTTCGCACGCTGGAAGAAGATATCAATGCCTGCCTGAAGGGCAACGGCGAAAAACCGTTCAAGTACAAAAAAGGCAAGATCGCTCAGTTGTCGGCCTATATCGCTTACAAGGCGCGTGGCAAGACGATCGATGTGAAGATCCCGGAAGACGATCCCAAGGCACTGGCGGCCTACGAGGCAGGCAAGCATTTCTTCTATGCCAAGCGGGGACAGCTCAATCTGTCCTGCGCCGACTGCCATGTTTACAACGCCGGTAACAAGATCCGGGCGGACATTCTCAGCCCGGCGCTGGGGCATGTCTCGCATTTTCCGGTCTATCGCTCCAAATGGGGTGGCCTCGGAACATTGCATCGCCGTTATGGCGGCTGTAACAAGCAGGTTCGGGCCAAGCCGTTCAAGGCGCAGAGCAAGCAGTACAAGCAGCTCGAATATTTCCATACCTATATGAGTAATGGCTTGAAGTTCAACGGACCGGGCGCCCGCAAATAGCGGCGTTTCGGTGACCGCCGAGGGCTGCGCTCCGGTCATGCCGGGCGCGCAGCCGCAGCCGTGCAGGATCACTGGCACGGACGCTTTCCCCAAGGAGATTGTTTCAATATGCATCTTTCGAGACGCGAATTCGTTCAGATGCTGGCAGCCGCGAGCGCTGCCGGCTTTCAGCTGACTGGCTGTGACAAGGCCCCGGAAAGTGGCGCAAAGAATGCGCGTGATGTTGACGCATCAGCCACTGGGAAGCCTCAACCGGCTTCGTCGGATCCCTATGAGTTGGCGCCGTTCGGCAATGTATCGGTGATGCATTTCACCGACTGTCATGCACAGCTGTTGCCGGTCTATTTTCGTGAGCCCTCCATCAATCTGGGGGTGGCGGGCATGAAAGGGCGTGCCCCTCATCTGGTGGGTGAAGCGTTCCTGAAACACTACGGTGTCAAACCCGGTTCGGCGGAGGCCTACGCCTTCACCTATCTGGATTTCGAAGAGGCCGCCAGAAAATATGGCAAGGTGGGTGGGTTTGCTCATATGCGCACGCTGGTCAAGCACTTGCGTGAACAGCGGCCGGGCGCCCTGTTGCTGGATGGCGGCGATACCTGGCAGGGTTCCGCAACCTCGCTGTGGACCAATGCGCAGGACATGGTCGATGCCGCGCTGTTGCTGGGCGTCGATGTGATGACGCCACACTGGGAGATGACTTTCGGCGCCGACCGGGTCAAGGAAGTCGTCGAAAAGGATTTTGCAGGCAAGATCGATTTCGTTGCCCAGAATATCGTGACGACGGATTTCGAGGAAAAGGTTTTCAAGCCTTATGTGATTCGGGAGATCAACAAGATTCCGGTCGCGATCATCGGGCAGGCCTTTCCCTATACGCCGATCGCCAATCCGCGTTACATGGTGTCGGAATGGAGTTTCGGCATTCGCGACGATGAGATGCAGGAAGCGGTCGATGCGGCCCGTAAGGAAGGAGCACAGGTGGTACTCGTGCTGTCACACAACGGCATGGACGTGGATCTGAAAATGGCCAGCCGGGTGACGGGTATCGATGCGATCATGGGCGGTCACACCCATGATGCGGTGCCGCGTCCGGTCGAGGTCAGCAATCCCGGCGGCAAGACGCTGGTGACGAACGCGGGTTCCAACAGCAAGTTTCTCGCGGTGCTGGATTTCGATGTGAAGAACGGCAAGGTGGCGGATTACCGCTACAAGTTGTTGCCGATCTTTTCCAATCTGATCGAGCCGGACAAGGCCATGGTGGAGTACATCGACAAGGTGCGTGCGCCGTATCGGGACAAATTGAACGAGGAACTCGCGGTGGCCGACGAGGTGCTGTACCGCCGGGGTAATTTCAACGGTACCTTCGATCAGCTCATCTGTGATGCGCTGATCGAGCGAACCGACAGTCAGATTGCATTTTCACCCGGGTTCCGCTGGGGTGTCAGCGTCCTGCCGGGTGAGAAGATCACCATGGATCATCTGATGACCCAGACGGCGATCACCTATCCGAACGTGACCCGCAACAAGCTGACGGGCGAAACCATCAAGAATATTCTGGAAGACGTGGCGGACAACCTGTTCAACAAGGATCCCTACTATCAGCAGGGGGGAGACATGGTGCGGGTTGGCGGCCTGAAATATGCGATGGATCCCACGCGTGATATCGGTTCCCGGATCTCGGATATGGAGCTGGACGGCAAACCGATCGATCCCAAGAAGTCCTATTGGGTCGCAGGCTGGGCCAGTGTCCAGCCCCAGCCCGCGGGCGATACCGGAAAACCGGTCTGGGATATCGTCGCGGATTATCTGCGGGACAAGAAAACGCTCGGCAAGATTCAGCTGAATCAGCCGGTGTTGAAGAATGTGGCGGGCAATCCCGGGCTGGGTGCCTGACCGCCGCAACGATTCACTGAGACAACTGAGGAAAAACAGCATGAACAAGAGCATCAAGATTTCCCTGATCGTGGCCACTGCCGTTCTTTTTGCTGCCTGCGCCAGCAGCAATGCCGTGGAGAAGGCGGCCCCCCGGGCGGCTTCGGCGCAGATGGATTCGGCCGTCGTGTCGGCGATCGCCGAGGCCAAGGCGGCGCTGAAAAAGGCGGCGACGGTGGACGGTGTCTGGCGGGATGCGGGCAAGTTCATCAAGAAAGCGGAGGAACTGGCCAAAAAGGGCAAGACTGCCGAGGCAATGAAGCTGGCGAAGAAAGCCAAGCAGCAGGGTGAGCTGGGTTACCAGCAGGCCATCGCCCAGGCACATGCCGGGCCTCGTTTCTAGCGTCGGATTTTTCACCGGGTCATGACAGTGATCGCCCCATGTGGCGCGCTGACTGGCGTTTGCATACAGTGCTGATTCGCGTGGTTCGGGAAGGGCTTGGCCGGTTGATCGTGTTGGTCAGCGATCTCACCCGGCCCAAGCCGCTCGAACGCGCTCCCGAGGCACAGCGCCAGGTGGACGAGGCGGCCCGCGAGTTGGCGCTCTATCAGTTCCATGCCTGTCCCTTTTGTGTCAAGACCCGGCGGGCTGTGCATCGCCTGAATGTCCCTATCGAATATCGTGACGCCCAGCATGACCCCGTGCACCGCCAGACATTGCTCGAGCAAGGTGGCAAGATTCAGGTGCCCTGTTTGCGTATCGAGCGGGACGGTGAAACGACCTGGATGTACGAATCGTCGGCCATCATCGCCTATCTGAACGAACGATTTGGAACGCAGGGCCGGCTTGATGGGCATTGACCCCTGTGGGTAAACTGCGGCCCAACACATGCTACTGACAAGCAGGAATCTCCATGCCTGAGCCGGGCACTCCCCCCATCATCCTGGTTGATGGCTCGTCCTATCTGTACCGCGCATTTCACGCCTTGCCGGATCTTTCCACGTCGGATGGACGGCCGACCGGTGCCATTCGCGGCGTCGTCTCGATGCTGAAGAAAATGCTCAATGACTACCAGCCCTGTTACATGGCTGTGATATTCGATGCACCGGGCAAGACCTTTCGCGATGAAATGTACCCCGAGTACAAAGCCACCCGGCCACCAATGCCGGATGACCTGGCGGCTCAGATCGAGCCATTGCACGAACTGGTGAGGGCGTTGGGACTCAAGGTCATCGTCGAGCCGGGCGTCGAAGCCGACGATGTGATCGGCACTTTGGCGGAAGCTGCGCGCCGGGAAGGACGGTCGATGCTGATATCCACCGGTGACAAGGATATGGCGCAATTGGTCGATGCACATGTCACCCTGATCAACACGATGAGTCAGGAACTGCTCGACGAAGCAGGTGTGAAGCAGAAGTTTTCCGTGCCGCCGGAGCGGATCGTCGATTATCTCGCCTTGATCGGCGACAAGGTCGATAACGTACCGGGCGTCGACAAGGTGGGTCCCAAGACTGCTGTCAAATGGCTGCAAACCTGGGGAGATCTCGATGCGATCATGGAAAACGCCGATTCGATCAAGGGCAAGGTGGGTGAAAACCTGCGTGCGGCGTTGGCACAGTTGCCGCTGTCGCGTGAACTGGTCACCATCCGGCGCGATGTGCCGCTGAAGGAGACGCTGAAGGATCTCAAGGTGAGCAAGCCGGATGAATCCGCATTGCGCCATTGGTATGCGGACCTGGAGTTCAAGACCTGGCTGAAGGAACTGGGTGGTGAGGACGCGCCACCGGCCCGCCCTGAAACGGAATACAGCGCCATTCTCGATGCTGCCTCGCTCGATGAATGGATCGAACGTCTCGAAAAAGCAGAGATCTTTGCGTTCGACACCGAAACCACCAGCCTCGATTACATGGAGGCCAAGGTGGTGGGCATGTCTTTTTCCGTCGAGCCTGGCGAAGCGGTCTATCTGCCGTTTGGGCATGATTATCTGGGTGCGCCGACCCAGCTCGACCGCGATCTGGTGTTCGACAAGGTCGGCCCGCTGTTGCAGAACGCTGAAGTCCCCAAGCTGGGGCACAATCTGAAATACGACATGAATGTGCTGGCCAATCACGGCATCACGCTTCGGGGTGTGACGCATGACACCATGCTCGAATCCTATGTGCTCGACGCTTCGGCCTCGCGGCACAATCTCGATACCTTGAGCGAGAAGTACCTCGATCATGCCACTATCCATTTCCAGGATGTGGCTGGCAAGGGCGCCAGGCAACGGACTTTCAACGATGTGGAACTCGAACAGGCGACGGTTTATGCGGCCGAGGATGCGGATATCGCCTTGCGGCTGCATCGACGCCTGTGGCCTGAATTGTCGGCCGAGGCGCGGTTGGCGAAGGTATATCGGGATATCGAAATGCCGCTGGTGCCGGTGTTGTCCGAGATGGAACGCACCGGCGTATTCGTCGATGCGGAGGTGCTGGCGGCGCAGGGACAGGAGTTGGCGCGGCGTTTGAAAGAGATCGAGCAGGATGCCTGGGCGGTGGCCGGTACCGAGTTCAATCTCGGCTCGCCGAAACAGTTGCAGGAGGTGTTGTTCGACCGGCTCGGGCTGCCGGTCAAGCGCAAGACCCCCAAAGGCCAGCCCTCGACCGCAGAGGATGTGCTGCAGGAACTGGCGCATGAATACCCGTTACCGGCGATCATTCTCGAATACCGCAGTCTGAGCAAACTCAAATCGACCTATATCGACAAGCTGCCGCGGCAGATCCATCCCCGAACCGGTCGGATCCATACCTCCTATCACCAGGCAGTGGCTTCGACGGGGCGATTGTCATCCTCCGATCCCAACCTGCAGAACATCCCGGTACGCACGGAGGAAGGCCGGCGCATACGTCAGGCCTTTCGTGCGCCGCCGGGCAAGCGGATTCTGGCGGTCGATTATTCCCAGATCGAACTGCGAATCATGGCGCATCTGTCGGGCGACGAAAGTCTGTTGCGCGCCTTTCGCGAGGGTGTCGATGTGCATGCTGCCACCGCCGCCGAGGTGTTCGGTGGCACGCCCGAGTCGGTAACCCGTGACCAGCGTCGTGCCGCCAAGGCGATCAACTTCGGCCTGATCTATGGTATGTCCGCTTTCGGTCTGGCGCGGCAGTTGAAGATCTCCAACAAGGAGGCGCAAGCGTATGTCGATCTGTACTTCGCCCGTTATCCGGGCGTCAAGCGCTATATGGACGAAACCCGGGAACGGGCGCGGCAGCAGGGGTATGTCGAAACCGTCTATGGTCGCCGGCTGTATCTGCCGGAAATCGATTCACGCAATCCGCAGCGGCGCAACTATGCCGAGCGAACCGCGATCAATGCACCAATGCAGGGTACCGCGGCGGACATCATCAAGATGGCGATGATCGATGTGCATCACTGGCTACAGGAAAAGCAGCCACCGGCACTGATGATCATGCAGGTTCACGACGAACTGGTGTTCGAAGTGGATGCCGGCAAGGTGGATGAGATAGCCGCCGAGGTATCGCGGCGGATGGCGTCGGTCGCCTCGCTGAAAGTGCCGTTGGTTGCCGAGGCCGGCAGCGGGATGAACTGGGATGAGGCCCATTGAGAACGCCCGTGGTGACTGACTTGTGGCCGGAAAACGTGACGGGGTTCCTTGTTTTTTTTAATCCTGCACTTGTATTTTTGAACCAAATGTATGATAGAATGTCTATCGTACAAGCGCTTAAGC
>CAZTJP010000103.1:0-3872 GCA_964613895.1 uncultured Thiotrichales bacterium
CCCCATCATGAACCCGATACTTTTCCATTCGCCAGCGGCTGCGCTGTGGCGCAAGCTGCTGCTGGGCCTGTGTTCGATGATCCTGCCACTGGGCGGCGTGCTGGCCGATGAGACCTGCCAGTCACCCTATATGGCCAAGATCACCGGGCAGGAAGATTTCATCTACGTCTGGACGCTGGGCGTGCAGGGGTTGGGCGACGGCCAGGACAAGCTCGTCACCGTCGATGTCAACCCTCAGTCCAAGCATTACGGCAAGGTGGTCAGCACGCTGTCGGTCGGTGGGCGCAACGAGGCGCATCACTCCGGCTTCACCGATGACCGCAGATTCCTCTGGGCTGGCGGACTGGACACCAGCAAGATATTCATCTTCGACGTTCACAGCGATCCAGCGAAACCCAAACTGGTCAAAACGATCGATAACTTCGTCAGCCAGAGCGGCGGTGTGGTGGGACCACATACCACCTACGCACTGCCCGGCAGAATGATGCTGACCGGATTGTCCAACAACCGCGATCACGGCGGACGCACGGGACTGGTCGAATACACCAATGACGGCAACTACATCGCAACCCACTGGATGCCCACGGCAGACAAGCTGGAGGGCGCGACCCAGACTGGCAAGTACGCAGACGGTTATGGTTACGATGTCCGTGTATTGCCACGCCGGAATGTGATGATCACTTCATCCTTCACCGGATGGTCCAACTACATGATGGACTTCGGCAAAATGCTCAAGGACAAGGAAGCCATGAAACGGTTTGGCAATACAGTCGTCGTCTGGAACCTGCATACCCGCCAGCCGAAGAAGGTCTTCGATGTCCCCGGCGCACCACTGGAAATTCGCTGTGCCTGGCAACCCAATCACAACTGGTGCGTGACCACCACCGCGCTGACATCCAAGATCTGGCTCATCTATGAAGACGACAAGGGCGAATGGCAGGCCAAGGCCGTTGCGGATATCGGTGACCCGGCAAAAATCCCGTTACCTGTCGATATATCCATCGCATCGAATGACAGTGTCCTGTGGGTCAACACCTTCATGGACGGCAAAACCCGTCTGTTCGACTTGAGCGACCCGTTTCATCCCAAACAGATCTATGAGCGCGTCATCGGCAAGCAAGTCAACATGGCATCGGAAAGCTGGGATGGCAAACGCATTTACTACACCTCGTCGTTGCTGGCCAACTGGGACAAAAAGGGCGAGAACAATGAGCAGTTTCTCAAGGGATTCGAATGGAATGGCAAAAAGCTGGAGCCCCGCTTCGCCATCGATTTCTACAAAGCGAAACTGGGTCGCCCCCACCAGATGCGGTTTGGCGCCTACAGCCTGTACGACATGAAGCGCCCGCAAGCAACACAGCAGGTCGCCGCTGCCGAGTGATCCGGCATGCCCGCCAAGCTGCTGCACGCCGCACTCTGGCTGCTGACAACGACGCTGCTGGCGCCAGTCGCCATCACAGCGCCGTTGCCACCAGCCTACGGCGGGCTCGATTACACACTCCCGCCGGCCGGCAGCTATGCCTTGCCAGACCTCGGCCCCGCCACCGACGGCCTGACACTGGATGAACAGGGAAAAGCCACCCGCTTGTACGACCTGTTTGCCGGCCGGATCGTATTATTGAGTTTCATCTACAGCCAGTGCAACGATGTCAACGGCTGTCCGCTGACCAATCTGGTGTTTCTGCGAATCTACCGGCAGATGCAAAAGGATCCCGAACTGTCGCGTCATCTGAGACTGATCACGCTCAGCTTCGATCCCGAACATGACACCCCGGAAACCATGCGGCTGTTCGCACGCAACTTCACCGCGCGTGACCAGGATCCCGCCTGGCGGTTCCTGACCACCGCCAACCCTGTCGCCCTGAAGCCCATTCTGCAAGCCTACGGACAGGATCTTCAGCAACGCGTCAAATCGGACGACAGCAGCGCTTTTTCCCACATCCTGCGCGTCTTCCTCATCGATACCCGACGACGGCTGCGAAACATCTACAGCGTTTCATTCCTGGAACCCAACCTGCTGATCAATGATGTCCGCACCGTGATGACCGATACCCAGGCCAACGACACCCGAGCACTCGACGAACCACGCAGCGCAGCTACCCATCCGGCCCGCCAGCCCCTCGACCTGCTGACATACGCACACCAGCGTCAGACTGGCCTGCCGCCCTTGCCGGAACCCGCTGACAATCCATTGACCCGGGAAAAAATCGCGCTGGGAAGACGGTTGTTCTTCGACCGGCGACTGTCGCTGAACAACACCTTGTCCTGCGCCATGTGCCATGTACCCGAACAAGGCTTCACCAGCCATGAATTGCGCACTGCTGTTGGCATCGAAGGCCGCAGCGTGCGACGCAACACCCCCACCCTGCTCAACAGCGGTTACTGGACCCGCCTGTTTGACGACGGTCGCGATGACAGCCTCGAGCAACAAATATGGGGGCCACTGCTGGCAAGAAACGAAATGGGCAACCCCTCGGTCGGCGCCGTGATACGAAAGATCAAGCATCTCCCGGGGTACCCGGCTGCTTTTCGCGCCGCCTTCGGCGACCGCGGCATTCGCATGGAAACCCTGGGCATGGCGCTGGCCAGCTATGAACGCAGCCTGATCGCCGCCGACTCGCCATTCGACCGTTGGCGCTACGGTGATGATGAACACGCAATATCCCCCTCGGCCCAGCGGGGCTTCCGCCTGTTCACCGGCAAGGCCGGATGCTCATCCTGCCATACCGTGGGCGCCGACCACGCGCTGTTCACCGATGACTCGCTGCGCAACACCGGCATCGGATACCGCGCCAGCATGGGCCTGCAACAACCTCGCACCATTCGGGTCCAACTCGCCCCCGGCGTCTTCACCGAGGTGGAAGCGCAAGTGCTCGATACCGTCGGCAAGCCGCCACCCGCCGATCTGGGCCTGTATGAAATCACACAGAACCCCGCTGACCGCTGGAAATACAAAGTGCCAAGCCTGCGCAACGTCGCACTCACCGCACCCTACATGCACGACGGCAGCCTGGCGACACTGGCCGAGGTCGTCGCGTTCTACAACAACGGCGGCATTGCCAACGAAACACTCGACCCACTCATCCGTCCCCTGCACCTGAGCGCCAGCGAACAGCAAGACCTGGTGGCGTTTCTCCAAAGCCTGACCAGTCCCCGGGTCGATGCACTGGTCGCGGACGCCTTGTCCGCGCCGATTGGCGATACCGGTGAGCAAGCCGTTCCACCCACGACAACGGAGGCTCGATGAAAAAATTACTGGCGAGCCTGCTGCTGTTCTGCACCATCGCCACCGGCGCGCCTCTGGGTGGCGACTTTCAACTCACCGATCAGAATGGCAAAGCTTTCGCGCTGCACCAGTTGCGCGGAAAAGTCGTATTACTGTTTTTCGGCTACACCCACTGCCCCGATCTCTGCCCGACCGAATTGGGCCACATCGCCACCGTACTGCGCCGGCTCGACAAAGACGGTGATCCTGTCCGGGGCGTTTTCATCACGCTCGATCCAGCACGCGACGACGTGGCGACGATCAAAGACTACGTCCGCTACTTTGACGAACGCCTGATCGGGCTCACCGGCACGGCCGAGGCAATCGCCCGCGTCGCCGCCCGCTACCAGATCCGTTACCAACGTCACCCACAAACCCATGGCGACTACAGTATCGACCACAGCGCCAATCTGTATATCATCGACCGGAGCGGCACGGTCGCCGCCATGATCCCCTATGGCCTGCCCATCGAGCACACCCTGTCGGTGGTTCAACGAATCATGCGAAAAAACCCGGTCACTGATCGGCCCGATCAAGTTCCTGGATCGTCATAATGGATTGAGGTTTCGCTGCGCGCCGCATGGGGTGGCCGCAGTCGTGACTCTGT
>CAZTJP010000103.1:3972-7191 GCA_964613895.1 uncultured Thiotrichales bacterium
CCAGCGTTTGACCGGGCTGTCCAGCCCTCCCCCGGTTGCCACTTGCGCCAAGAACAATTCCGCTGTCGCAATCGCATCTTCCAGTGCATTGTGCGCATGATAGCGGGGCAGACGGTATCGCTGTCGGGCGTTGAACAACCGTAAATGATGCGGCACGACTTCCGGCTGAACCGTTTGCAAACGGCGTTTTTCGATCTCCAGCGTATCGACATAAAGCGCCGGTACTGCTTGGCCATAGAGCTGACGGCAGGCAGCGGCGAAAAAGCCCTGCTCGATTCGCCGAAAATGTACCAACAGGATTCTGCCCGCCATTTTTTCCAGCAATAGCGGCATGACCTGATGCAGCGGTTCACCTTGCTGCATCCGGTCATCGGTGATCTTGTGGATGACCACGCTGGCAGGCGGCACGGGTTTATTGATACGGATCATATGATGTCCCCGATCGGCCAGCGGAATACGCCCCTGGCGAACCAGGCAATAGCCTATCGACAAGATAGCGTCATGGTGCCGATCGAGGCCGGTCGTCTCAAAATCCAGCGCCAGAAATTCAGACTCCCGCACGGACTTTTCCGGACGGGGCAGCGGCGTTTGCAGACAGGATTTCAACGGCCCGGCCGCGACGTGCTTGAGCAGGGTCCGGCGTTTGCGCTCGATCAGAAAATACTTACCAGGAAACCACATCTACATCAGCCGACCGGCCTGGTAACGTGTTTCCAATGCTTCCTGCATGGTACGCACGACTTCGAACGCATCTTTCAGATGCCTTTTTTCAAGTGACGACAAGGTTTCCGGCGGAACGAAATTATCCGCTTTTTCTCCACGCTCGATTTGCGCTGCCTGATGCCGTAACCGAACGGTGCTGATGAATTCAAACGCATCCAGCAGGTCGGCTTTGCCGCTGCGGCTCAATTCGCCCACCTCGGCCGCGTTGATCAGCCGATCCCGCGTATTGAGTGCACTGACGCCGCCGGCCAGCGCGTAGACGCGGGCCAGATCGGTCACCGGCGTGACGCCGCGTTTCTTCAGGTTCAATGCTTTCTCTTCGGCACCACCTTTCTCCAGCACAAAGCGCCGGAACAGTCCCAGCGGTGGATGGAATTGCAGTGCATTGGCCGCCATGTGAGCCAGAAACAGTGTATTGCCGCGCGACTGCGCTAGCACCGTCTTGCGCAAGTCCGCCAGCAGTTCGGTATTTCCGTCGATGGCGCGCAGGTCGAAAAAAATACTGGAGTACATCAATGCCTTTCTTTCCGGCTGATTGATCCAACTGTCAAAATACTGTTTCCACACCGACAACGGCTGACGCCATTCAGGGTTGGTCGCCATGACATTCCCCGGGCAGTAGACATAACCGCAGGCATTCAATCCATCACTGACAAAACGCGCCAATGACTGAAACCAGTGATCGTGTTCATCGGCGACGAAACCATCTCCCAGGATCAGGGCATTGTCCTGATCGGAGTGCAACAACTGCTCGTTCCTCGCCAGTGAGCCTGCAGCCACCCAGACCCAGGGCACGGGCGATTCCCCCAGCTGCTGCCGCGCAAAATACAGTAACCGCTGCGTGATTGCTTCGCCGATTGCACTCATCGCGTGACCGATATCATTCGGTGACATCGATCCCTGAACCAGACTGACGAAGGTTTTGGGAATCTGCTGACTGAGCGCCTTCAGTGCTTCGAGGTCGAGCGCACGATGTACCTCATTGATGAGATAGATCGGCGTATGACTCTGATGGCGAATCAGATCTGTCGCCGTCAACATACCGACGACCCGCCCCTCACTGACCACGGGCAAATGGCGAATATTGTTGCGTGCCATCACCAGCATGGCTTCCGAGCCGGTGGTTTCGGGCTCGATGGTAATGGGGTTACGGGTCATGATGTCAGCGACCGGCTGATCGAAATCCATCCGCTTGACGGCCAGTTTGGTGCAAAACGCCCGATCGGTGACGATGCCTTCCAACCGGCCATTCTCCATCACCAGCATTGCGGTGACCGTTTTTTCCTTCATCATCTGCGCCGCTTCGTGGATACGGGTCTTGCAATCGACGATCAACGGCTGGCGATGCACCAGATCCCGCGCATGGGAACCAATCAGTGGCGCCGAATAGGGTTGGCGCATTGCCTCAAGCGCATCCTTCAAGCGGTCCGGTTTCCTGTTGGAGAAATACCGGTTGATGGCGGCATACCGCTGCCGCAGTGAAAGAAACAGCTCGGCCGGCACGAGATACAGCAATGAATCCTCACTGGCCACCGCCGCCATGGATACTTTTCCACCTTGCAGCAAGGACCGATAGCCAAACCAGTCGCCCTGCTCCAGGTGGCTGTATCGACTGCCATCATGATCGAATATCTCTACCGCGCCGCTGCGAATCAGGAACAACCAGTCATTGCTGTCACCGGGATGAAGAATCTTGGCGCCGCGCCGACAATACGTAATCTCCAGCGCTTCGACGATCTCATCCAGTGTCTTCGGCTCCAGCCGGTCGAGCGGCGGGCACTGGCCGAGAAATTCCCGAATTTCGAGCTGTTCGATCTCTGCCACAGTCAACGACGATTGAAACGCCGGTCATTCTTGAAAAAGCGGGTTGCCGCATCGGCAAAATAACGACTGCCCCCGGACGCAACCACCAGATAGAGCCTGCCTTGTTCACCCGGGTCTGGCGTCAACACGACCCGCCAGTGTCTGCCATCCGCCGAACTGGGGTGCATATCAACGGGCGGGGGTAGCGATTCGCTGGAAATCGCCGCTGACACTTTGACACCCTCCAGCGGAAAGGCCGACTCGAGGAGCAACTCACGCCCTTGCTGTGTCGGTTCGGCAGCCGTCAACGTCAGCATGAAGCTGCCGTTACGCAGATCACAACGCCCACTGCTGTAGCGGCAATTGGGGCGCTCGACCAGATGATAGGTATCACCCGGCCGGGCAGGCTGGGGCTTCTCCCCCACATAAGCATCGGTAAGGAAATACGCCAGAATGGCCAGCACCGGCGCCACCAGCAACGCCACCACTACATGTTTGTTCGTCAACATTGCGCCTCCCAAAAAGGAAGGCCGACAAAACCGGCCTTCCTTCAACGTCGAGTCTCAAAAGCTGTTGACAACCTTTCAGTGTGAAACAGCTTGCGTTGCTCCCCGGGGCATACGGATATCTTCCACCAAGTGCTGGATATGCTCCGGTGGTGGCGCTGTGACCCGGGAAACCATAAAGGCCACC
>CAZTJP010000104.1:0-7171 GCA_964613895.1 uncultured Thiotrichales bacterium
TGGCAAGTACGAATCGAACGCCGGCCACTCATCTCATTCATGGGTTGGGTGGCTACCAGGGTGGGCCGGTATCGTCGTCGGCCGCGGCGGGCCGCTGCCGGTACTGGTATTGGAATTTTCGTCGTAGCAGCCCAGCCGGATCGTCAGGAATACGGCGCAGCCATTGTTCCGCCGCCATGCGTTCCTCGCGGGAAAGTTCGTCGGCCTGTGTCGCTGCCGCGTTATTGGGTTTCTGCCGGGAACCTTGCTTTGGATTTCGCGGCGCCTGACGCTGGCCCGCCGGCGAGTGACTGGCCTGTTCCTGCTGCTTTGCCGCTGGAGTGGCAGGTTCGTCCTGCTTGCCGGCCGCCTTTTTCTGCTGTTGCTGTTTTTTCAGGGCTTCGGCAGCTTTGGCGAATGCGTTTTTCTGTTGTTTTTTGTTCTCGCCGGGCTGTTGCTGACCGGATTGGGCAGTCGCCTGGTTGCCCGCCTGATCCTGCTGCCGGGAGGCGGCTTTCTGGTTCCGGTGCTGGCCTTGTTGACCGGACTTTTGTTTTTGTGACTGTTGTCGCTGAGGTTGCCCGGAAGACTGCTGACCCGATGATTGCTCCGTGGCCGATTTTTTCCCCTGATCGGGTGACGGCTGGGATTGCTGGCCGGAGGAGCCGTGGCTGTTTTGTGCTTGTTTTTTTTCTTGCGACTGTTTCCGGTTCTGTGACTTCTGGTGCTGCGACTGCGGCGGGTTTTTACGCTTTTGTCGCTGCTCGAGCAGTTTTTTCACCCGCTGGCGATTGATGCGCGCATCGCGCAGCTGGGGATTCTTTTTCAGCGCGGCATCGTAGGCCTCGATCGCCTGTTTCAATTGGCCCAGCCGTGCCAGTGCATTGCCGCGATTGTAATCGGCATCGGCGCTCTGATCCTGGGCAAAGGCGTGTACCGCCTGTTCGTAATGACCGGCGCGATAGGCGGCGCTGCCCTTGCGCAGCGGATCGCTGGCGAGCTGTTCGGCCTGCGGAAACTGTTTCTGTGCCAGCGCCCGGGCTGCTTGCTGATCGCGCCGCAGCCACAGATTGTCCCATGGTGAGGCCATCACTGGTGCTGGCGCCGAAAGGCTGCTCACCACCAGCACCAAACCCAGCAGCCAGCCGCGGCGGAAAGCGAATGCGGCCAATGGCAACAGCAGCAAGGTCAGCCAGGGGCCGTTCGATTGCCACTGGTTGCGAATCGCGTCCTGGCGGGTGGCTGTGGCAGTGCCGCTGGCGCCCGATTCGAGCAGTTCGCGCAGCGCGGCGTCGCTGCTGTCGATCGGGAGATAGCGCCCGCCGCCAGCCTTTGCCACAGCTTGCAGCTCGGCGGGATGGAGCGGAGCGATCACTGGCTTGCCCTGACGGTCATGCAGGCCCGGCACCGGTCCGCCGAGTGTGGTGCCAACCCCGATCACCGAAACCGTATGACCCTGGTGGCGTAATTGCGATGCCACCCGTTGGGCTCGCTGGCCATAGACGCCGTCGGTGATGAGCAGGATCTGGCCATGCTGGATGCCGGCCTGGTGGAGCAGTTCTCCAGCTTTCTTCAAGCCCAGATCGGCACGGCTGCCCTGTACCGGCATCATATCGGGTTGGAGCACTGGCAACATCGCCCGAATGGTGTCGGCATCGCGAGTGAGTGGGGTCACCGTAAAGGCATCACCGGCGAATACCACCAACCCGGTCTGGCCCTCGTCACCGCTGGCCAGAATGTCTTCCACCCGAAAACGGGCGCGCGCCAGCCTCGAGGGTTTGATGTCGGTGACATTCATCGAGCGCGACAGATCGAGCACGATCACCCGTGCGGCCTGAGTCTGGAACACTGGCTGAGGTTTGCGTTGCCAGACCGGATCGGCCAGCGCCAGCACGGTCAGCAGCCAGGCCAGCCCCAGCGCGATGTAGATGCCGGCGCCCCGGTTGTCTTCGCCGCCGCTGAGCAACAAGGGTTGCAGCGGCGCGTCGATCAGCGCCCGCCAGCCGTTGCCACGCGCGCGTTGCCGCCAGAGCCAGAACAGCAGCAGCACCAACGGCAACAACAGCCACAGCCAGGCTGGATGCTGAAAATGCAACGGCTCAGGCATGGTCCTGCCTCCCGCTCAATCGTGGCCGGGGCAGGGCGCCGCTGACGCCGATCGCGACCAGCACGCTCAGCAACAGCGCCGCTGCCAGTGGCCAGCCATACAGTTCGGTCACCGGCCGCCAGGACAGCTTGTCTTTCGAGGCCGGTTCGATGCGGTCGAGCAGATGATAGATCTTCGACAAACCCTGCACGTCACGGGCGCGGAAATACTCGCCACCGGTTTTGGCGGCAATGGCCTTGAGACTGTCCTCGTCGAGATCCGATCCACCAGCCTGAATGACGCCGAAGGGGGTATTGATCAGCGAGTTGTCGGCGCCGACGCCAATGGTGTAGATACGAATGCCCTCCTGCGCCGCCAGATCGGCCGCCTTGAGCGGATCGACATTGCCGGCGGTATTGGCGCCATCGGTGAGCAGAACGAGCACCCGGTTGCTGGCCGGTTGCTGGCGCAGCCGTTTGATCGCCAGACCGATGGCGTCGCCAATGGCGGTTTGCTTGCCAGCCAGGCCGATCTGCGCCTCATCGAGCAGGGTGCGGACGGTTTTCCGGTCGAAGGTCAGCGGCGCCTGGAGATAGGCCTGGCTGCCGAACAGGATCAGGCCGATGCGGTCGCCCTTGCGGCGTTCGATGAAATCGCCCGCGACCACCTTGACCGCCGTCAGGCGGCTGACCGTGCGATTGCCGATGACCATATCCTCGGTCAGCATCGAGCCGGAGATATCCACCGCCAGCATCAGGCTGCGGCCGGTGAGCGGCAACTGGATGCTTTCGCCGATCATCTGCGGGCGCGCAGCCGCGCCGACCAGCGCCAGCCAGCCGAGCGCCGCCAGCAGCGACCACAGCCGCGCGCGTTGCCGGGGCATGATCAATGCGCCGCGCATGGCCTGGAAGAACGGCATTCGCAAGGCGGCCTGCGAGCGGCTGCGGGCACGCGGCAGGGTCCAGGCCACCAGCAGCGGCAATGGCAGCAGCAGAAACATCCACGGCCAGAGAAACTGGAAACTCATGTGCGCGCCTCCGTCGATTGGCGTGCGCCCGGCCGTTCATCAGGGTAAAGGGGACGCAGCGCGCGCTTGCCGGCCACCTTGTCGATCCAGTCGCGAGTGGCGCGCATCAAGCCAGCCAGATCGGCTTGCTGAGGATGGGCGACATAGGGACCCTCGGCCAGTATCCGGCCCGGGCCGGCGGTGAACGCACGGGTTTCTCCGCTGCGATCGAGAAACTCGAGCCACTGGCGGCCGGTCAGGCTGGCAATCTCGCTTCGCGGCCAGCTCATCAACGCCAGTTTGCGCAGCAGCCGGTTGATGGCGGCAATGGCGGCGCGCTGTTCGCCGCGCTCGATGCGTTGCTGAATGGTTTGCAACTCGGCCTCGATCTGGCGCCACTGCTGCCGGCGACGACGCCAGCGCCGCCAGCGCCACAGACCAAGGCCGAGCAGCGCCAGCAACAACGCCGCCAGCAGCCACCAGCCGGGTGCCGGAGGCCACCAGCCCGGCGGTGGTGGCACATGAATGTCTTCCAGCGTCAGCGTGGCCGGCGCGGGCGATGTGGGATGGGCGCCCGGCGTCGCCATCAGGCCGCCTCCTGCCGGGCTTGCAGCGATGGCCGGCGCGTGCCGCCGAACCAGGCTTGCAGCGCCTGTGCCGGGTCATCCGTGGTCGAGAGGCGCAGCAGCGGTATCCGCTGCCGGCGGGTCAGGCCTGCCAGCTGTTGGTGACGGCGTCTGAAAAAGGCTTCATAGGCTTCGCGCTGTCGGGGGGAACGGGTGTCGAGCACACCGGTCTGCACGCCATCGGTGACCGCGTAGCGGCCCGGCGGTGGCGCCTGCTGCTCGAGCGGATCGAGGATCTGGATGGCGAGCAGGTCGTTGTGCTGGCGCAAGCGGCGCAGGTGCCTTTCGGTTTCGTCGTCGATCGCCTGGAAATCGCTGATCAGAAAGATCAGCGAACCGGGCCGCGTGATGCGCCGCAAGCGTTCCAGCGCGCCGTTGAAGGCGGCGCTGTCGAGGGTCGCCGGCGGCGCATCGACCAGGCTGCGCGGATCACTGAAGCGGGTCAGTTCACGAATCAGGCGCAAGGCGCCGGGCTGTCCCCGTCGTGGCGTCAGTTCGTGGTAGTCGCCCGGCAGCTCGGCGGAGGGGGGGCGGTCATTGAAGATCAACCCGCCAACCCGGTCGCCCTGAGCGATGCTGGCCCAGCCAAGCAGGGCGGCGGTCTGCGCGGCAATCACCGATTTGAGCGCATGCCGGGAACCGAAGAACAGGCTCTGACTGAAGTCCGGCAGCAGCATCACCGGGCGTTCGCGTTCTTCCTGATAGAGTTTGGTATGGGGTTTGCCAGCGCGCGCGGTGACCCGCCAGTCCATGCTGCGAATGTCGTCGCCAGCCTGGTAGATGCGCGATTCGGAATAGTCCATGCCACGGCCGCGAAAGCGCGAGAAATGGTTGCCGGCGGTGACCGCCGAGGCAGGCATCGGCCGGTCCAGGCGCAACTTGCGGGCCGCTTGTTGCAAGGCGATCAGACTGCGTGCCGAAGCCTGGGTGGCCGGGTTGACGAGCGCTGACGACGGCGTATCGTCAGCCGCATCGTGACGGGATCCGAACCAGCGGGACAAGATCGGCATGGCGGTCTCAGGCTACCGGAGTGAGCCGGATCAGCTCGTCGATGATCTTGTCGCTGTCGATGCCTTCGGCCTCGGCTTCGTAGGAGACCAGAATCCGGTGGCGCAGCACTTCGTGAGCGACGGCCTGCACATCCTCCGGCGAGACGTAATCGCGTTCCTGCAGCCAGGCGTGCGCCCGCGCGCAGCGGTCCAGCGCCAGGGTGCCACGCGGACTGGCGCCATAGCTGATCCAGCGCGCCAGATCGCTGCTGTAGGGCGCCGGGTTGCGGCTGGCGAGCACCAGTTGCACCAGGTATTCCTCCACCGGCGGCGCCATGTGCATGCCCAGCAACGCTTCCTGCACTTCGAGGATCTGCATGTTGCTCAGCGGCGGGGGGGCATCGATGGCAGGTTCGTGGTTGCGGCTGGCCTGCCGGCGCGCGAGTTTCAGAATGGCATGCTCATGCCGCGCCGACGGGTAATCGATCAGCACATGCATCAGGAAACGATCGAGCTGGGCTTCCGGCAACGGATAAGTGCCTTCCTGCTCGATCGGGTTCTGGGTCGCCATGACCAGAAACGGCAGGGGCAGGGCATAGGTGGTTCGACCAACGGTGATCTGCCGTTCACCCATCGCCTCCAGCAGCGCCGATTGCACCTTGGCAGGCGCGCGGTTGATTTCATCGGCCAGAATCAGATTGTGGAACAGCGGCCCCTTCTGGAAAACGAATTCGCCGGTCTCCGGCCGGTAGACATCGGTGCCGGTGAGGTCGCCCGGCAGCAGGTCGGGCGTGAATTGCAGCCGGTGGAAATCGCCTTCGATCTGTTCGGCCAGCGCCTTGATCGCAGTGGTCTTGGCCAGTCCCGGTGCGCCTTCCACCAGCAGATGGCCATCGGCCAGCAGCGCGATCAGTAGCCGGTCGACCAGCACTTCCTGGCCGATGACGCGTTCCCGCAGATGCTGACGAATTTGCTGAAAGGCGTGACGATGGGTGTCCAGCGGCGAAGCGCCCGCCGGAGCGGGCGCCTGAGTTTGACCGGTCATGGCCTAGAGTACCGCGTCAGGTTTGCCGAATCCGCGGTTTTGGGCCGGGCCGGGCGGGGGGCCGAAAGAGCGGAACTCCGGCGGCAGCATCATCGGCGGCATATCGCGGAAAAAGTTCCGGAACATGGGATCGTTGAAGTCGAACAGGTTTTGCGGCAGCGCGGGAAAGCCCGGCAGTCCGCCGCCGAAATTGAGCGCCTGCAACAGCGCCTGTTTCTTGTCCTGCGGCAGATCCTTGCGCGACTGGATCTGGTCGATGATTTCATCGCGCTTGCCTTCGAAGGTGAAGCTGTGACTTTCGTCGTTGGCATCCTTGTAGGTCACTTCGGCATGGTAGCGGCCATCGGGCAAGGTTTTGACATTCACCGACTCGAAGCTGCTCCATACCGTTGGCTGTTCACCGCGCTTGGGTTGCATGCCGGGCGCCGGGCCGGCGGGTGGCAGGGGCATCATCGGCGCACCCCAGCGCGGCGTGAAACGCCCCATTGGCCCGCGTGGCAAATGGGGCAGCGGCCGTGATCCCAGTTCCACTTCGACGCTGCGCGGCTGGGCGTGATGCACCACCTTGAGCCGGACTTTCTGGCCCGGATGGTCGGCGCGCACCAATCCAGCCAACTGGCTGGGCGCATACAGTTTCTGGTCGCCATAGCTGAGCAGGATGTCATTAGGTTCGATACCGGCCCGCGCCGCCGGGGAGTCGGGGCTGACCGATGCGATCAGCACGCCCTGGCCCGGGGGCGCCACCTGTTGCAACTGGGCCGACAGCGCCGGAGGAACCGGTGCGGCGCCAACACCCAGCCAGGCGATCGACGCCTGCGGCTGTTGCGCCGGATCCGGCAAAGCGTGTGTCGCGTCATTCGGTGCGGCGAACAAGGGGCTGGCGCCAATCGCCGCCAGCATGATCGCCATGGATAGCAGGTTCTTTTTCATCATCTTCACTCTGTCTGATTCGTTACAGTGGATCGCTCAGGCTTGCGCCCGCACCCAGCGGACGATATCCGCCGCGCTCATGGCGCCGGGCTGGCGAGCGACTTCCCGGCCATTGCGGAATACCGCCAGTGTCGGAATGCTCTGGATTCGGAATTGCGCCGCAAGGGCCTGTTCATCTTCGGTGTTCAGTTTGGCCAGCCGGTAATGCGGCTCCAGTTGGGCAGCCGCCTGCTGGAAGGCCGGCGCCATCATCTTGCAGGGCCCGCACCAGGGCGCCCAGAAATCGACCACCACCGGAATGTCATTACGGCTGATGTGTTTCTGGAAACTGTTGGCGTTCAGTTCGATGGCATGGCCGGTGAACAGCGGTTGGTGACATTTGCCACATTTGGGGCCATCACCGAGACGGCTGTCGGGAATCCGGTTGACCGCATTGCAATGGGGACAAACGATATGTCGGGACTGGCTCATGTTTTCTCCTTGGACTGTTTGCACTCTTATTGGTGTCGC
>CAZTJP010000105.1:0-7147 GCA_964613895.1 uncultured Thiotrichales bacterium
GCATTGTTCGGCTCTTCGTATCATCTGGTTTCCGGGCCGACGACGGCGATCTCCATCGTGGTGTTCTCGGCCATCAGTCACCATGCCGAGCCGGGGTCGAAGGAGTTCGTCGATCTTGCCCTGACGCTGACCTTTCTGGCGGGGGTCTACCAGTTTTCGTTCGGTGTTGCCCGGCTCGGTGCATTGGTCAACTTTGTCTCTCACACCGTGGTCATCGGTTTCACTGCCGGTGCGGCAATTCTCATCGCCACCAGTCAGGTCAAGCACATCACGGGCATCGAGATCCCGAAGGGTACTTCTTTCCTTCATACCTGGGTGGATCTGTTCAACGGGTTGGGGCAGTTCAACGTCTATGTGTTTCTCGTGGCGCTGGTCACGCTGGTGACGGCCTTGCTGGCCAAAAAGTTCATGCCCAGGATTCCCAATCTGCTGGCGGGAATGATCGTGGGCAGTCTGGTGGCGTTGTATTTCAATCGCTTCACCGATGGTATTCACCTGGTTGGCAAGATTCCGGCCCATCTGCCGCCGCTGTCGCATCCGCAGTTTTCGCTCGAGACGCTCAAGATGCTCGGCCCTGAAGCCTTTGCGGTTGCGTTGCTGGGTTTGATCGAGGCGGTTTCCATCAGTCGTGCCGTGGCGACCAAGTCCAACCAGCGTATCGATCCCAACCAGGAATTCATCGGCCAGGGGATGTCGAACATGTTGGGCAGTTTTTTCTCGGCCTATGCGGGGTCCGGATCGTTCACCCGTTCCGGCATCAATTACGAGGCGGGTGCGAAGACGCCAATGTCCGCAATCTTTGCAGCGTTCTTTCTGTTGGTCATCGTTCTGGCCATTGCGCCGTTGACGCGTTATCTGCCGATTGCGGCGATGGGTGGTGTGATTCTGCTGGTGGCCTACAATCTGATCGATTTCCGTCATATCCGGGATACCCTGCGGTTCAGCCGCTCGGAAACCGCGATTCTGTTGACGACATTTTTCGCCACCCTGTTTCTGGAGCTGGAGTTCGCGATCTATCTCGGCGTGTTGCTGTCGCTGGTGATGTTTCTCAAGAAGACCTCGACGCCTCACATCCCGACGTTATCCATCGACGATTCGCCTGGCGGGGATCGCAAGCTCATCAGTATTCACAAGAAGCCGCTCAAACAGTGCCCGCAGCTGAAGATCATCCGCATCGATATGTCGGTGTACTTTGGTTCCATCAACCATATTCAGAAGCGGCTGAGCCAGATCGTCGAAAACGAACGGATCTACCATATTCTGATCGTGGCGACCGGGATCAACTTCATCGACCTGGCGGGCGCCGAGGCGCTGGCGGCCGAGAATCAGCGGCTGGTGAGAATGGGGGGCGGTCTGTATTTCGTCGGGCTCAAGTCCACGGTCTATGAGTTTGCCGCGCGCACCGGTTTCATCCGCCATCTGGGCGCGGATCATTTCTTCGATTCGAAATCGGACGCCATTCGCAGCATCGTCAAAAGGCTCGACAAGGATATCTGCGCCAAGTGCAACCAGCTGATCTTCGAGGAATGCCCGCGTTGAGGTCGTGACCCTCCGCTCAGCGGATCACTTGTATTCGATGAGTTTCTGCCGGCGACCGAGCAGGCGATTGAGGGTGAATTTCAACTGCCCGATGAATTCCGGCGCCTTGGCCAAAAAACAGTCCAGCCCATAAGCCAGACGGATGCGGAACGGTTCCCGATCGATTGGTGGCGGCGCCTTGAGGGCCAGCCGCAATGCCTGTAGCGGGAAGATCAGCAGCATCAGCCACAACCACGGCGAGATCAGCAAGCCAGCGATCAGCGTCGCGAAGAATAACCCGCCCCAGAACCAGTTGCTGCGCGCCTCCTTCACCCAATGGCGTTGTTCGGAGCGTCCGTGCAGAAAAGCACCCTCGGCGAAGGCATGGCCGGTGCGTTGCTGGCGTTTCCACCATTGCGAGATTCGGGTGATATTGGCGTCGTGCCAGGTCATATCGGCATCGATGCGCTGGATGCGCCAGCCAGCCTGCCGCAGCCGGACGCAGACTTCCGGATCTTCACCGGCGATCAGGGTTGGGTCATAGCCGCCGATCTGTCTCAGCGCCTCGGCGCGAACCGTCACGTCGCCGCCGCAATACTGGGTCTCACCCACTGGCGTGTTCCATTCCAGATGACAGAGCCGGTTGAAGATGGAGCGTTCGGGATAACGCTCCAGCCGTCGGCCGCAGACCATGCCGAAATCGGGATGATCTTCGAGAAACCGGATGGCGGCTTCGAGATAACCGGGAATCAACTCACAGTCGCCATCGATGAACTGGGCATAGCGCAGGTCGTCCGAATCGACCGCCTCGAAGCCGGCATTGCGGGCGCGAGCGGCGGTGAACGGCTGACTCATGTCCAGTTCGATGACCTTGGCGCCAGCGGCTCGCGCCACCTCGCGGCTGTCATCGGTGGAGCCGGAATCGACATAGACGACGGTATCGAACAGGCCAGTCACTGCGGGCAGCGAAGTCCGCAGGTGACGGGCTTCATTACGGCCGATGACGATCAGCGCTGTGCTTGCCTGGGCGCTCATTGCGCGGGTTTCCCGGGTCGGATTTGTGCCGGAATACCGATGGCGATGTGGTCGGCCGGCACATCTGCCAGCACCACGGCATTGGCGCCGATGGTGGCGTTGTCGCCGATGCGCACGCCGCCGAGGATTTTGGCGCCGGCACCGACATTCACATTGTTACCCAGTACCGGCGCATCGAAGGGCGCATCGAGCCGGCGGTTGCCGAGCGTGACGCCCTGGCGCAGGATACAGCCATCGCCGATGACCGAGTTGCCGTGGATGACGATGCCGCCCTGGTGCTCGAAGATGACGTTCTGGCCGACCTGGGCGGAATAGGGCAGCTCGATGCCGTAGATATTGCGGGCGCGGCGATACAGCATGCGGTACAGCACGCTCAACGGGGCGCGCAGCCATTTGTTGCGGATTCCCATTCGCCAGACGCCGAAGCGGTAGAAGGCCAGCGCGCGAAAGCCGGGCCGGGTCCAGTCCCGTTCGTGGTTGCGCCAGTCGTTGACGATTTGCTGCCAGAGTGTGCTCATTGGATCGTGAATCCCTTGGTCAGAACCGAATTGTTCCACAGATCGCCCAGAAAATGGGGCGGGTCGAGATCCGGCTTGCGTTGCACAAAGCGTCGCAGCCGCCACAGCGCGAATCCGCTCAGCAATGCCAGGTCACAGCGCAGCGCATAGGCCTTGCCGAAGTTCTTGAGGTAGAAGCGACGCCTGGAATCGAACCAGTATTGTGGCCGGCGCGGCGCTTTTTTGCGGTGATCGGAAATTCCGGTGGCTGCGCCGACTGCATGGTAGACCCGGCTGTCGGGCACATACCAGATCTGCCAGCCGTGGCGTCCGGCGGCATGGCAATAATCCACTTCTTCGAAATAGAGGAAATAGCTTTCATCCATCAGCCCGATATCGTCGATCAGCCGTGCCTTCATCATCATCGAGGCGCCCGCCAGCCAGTCGGCCCGGAAGGGGTGGTCGGCCAGCGGCATCGGCACCAGCCGTTGCTGAAAGACGCGGTCGAGCAGGCCGAGCTGGAATGCGCCGGTGAACTCGCTGATCGGGTTGTGGAAACGAAATGCCGAAATCTGGGGCGTACCGTCCTCATCCTCCAGCCGGCTACCCGCCATGCCAGCCTGTTCATGCTGCTCGAGAAAATCGATCAGCGCCCGTCCGGCGCCAGGGTGAATGCGCGTGTCGGGGTTGAGAAACCAGATGAAGCGCGGTTCGAGGCCGCGTTCCAGCGCCGACCGGATGGCCAGGTTGTTGCCTTTGGCATAGCCGCCGTTTTCCGTGGCGGCGATCAGTTCGATGTGGTCTTGCGCCTGCCGGCTGGCGATATGCTGGCGGATGGCATCGACAGAGTCATCGCCGGAAGCATTGTCGATGATGATCATCCGGAAATCCGGCAGTGCCTCGCGATCGGCCAGCAGCGAGTCGATGCAGGCAGCGACGTGCCGCGGGGTACGGTAGTTGACCGTCACGATCAACAGCTCGATTGAGGACTCCATGTCATTATTATTCCGGATTTTTTTAACCCGCGCAGTATATACGCTCCCGGTCCGGTCGCGGTGTGCCCGATGCCTCATTCTCCCGGTGGCGCTCAGCAGGTAGTGGCACATTATTGTATTCAGCGCAGGCTGCCGGTAGGGTGCGCCGATGGAGATCCTGGAACACGCTTCGCTGAAACGGTTCAACACCTTTGGTGTGGAGGCGCGGGCGCGCGCCATCGTGCGGCTGGCATCCCCGGAAGATGCATGGCGCTTTCTCGAACAGCCCGAGTTCCGTGATCTGCCGCGCATGATCCTGGGGCAGGGCAGCAATGTGCTGTTTCGGCGGGATTTTCCCGGCGTCATTCTGCAGCCCGTCTTCGACGGTGTGAAGCGTCTTGAAGGCGATGCGACGCATCACCGTTTTCGCGCCCGTGCAGGCCACGCTTGGCATGCGCTGGTGCGGGAAACGGTTTCCCAGGGTATTGCCGGACTGGAGAATCTGTCGCTGATTCCCGGCTCGGTCGGCGCTGCACCGATCCAGAACATCGGCGCCTATGGCGTCGAACTGGCTGCGGTCTTCGAATCGCTGTCAGCATTGGATCTCGATCGTGGCGAATGGCGTCATTTCGACCGGGAAGCCGCCTGTTTCGGTTATCGCGACAGCCTGTTCAAAAGCTGTCCCGACCGCTATCTGATCTGCCATGTCACCCTGAGGCTGCCACGCCAGCCCGTCTGGCATCTGGACTACGGCGGACTCAGGGAAGCACTGGCTGGCATACCCGAAACGGCGCTGACGCCCGAGCAGATCAGCGATGCGGTCTGCCGGATTCGCCGCCAGAAACTGCCCGATCCCGCTGTGACCGGCAATGCCGGCAGCTTCTTCAAGAATCCGGTGGTGAGCGCAGACCAGGCTGATGCATTGCAAGCGCGCTGGCCCGACCTGCCGGCGTTTCCGCAATCGGATGGCTGGGTGAAACTCTCCGCCGCCTGGCTGATCGAACAGGCCGGCTGGAAAGGTCATCGGCGCGCGGGCGTCGGTGTGTCTTCCCGGCATGCGCTGGTGCTGGTCAATCACGGTGGAGGCAGCGGTGAGGCGCTGTGGCGGCTGGCTGGCGATATCCAGGCCTCGGTGCGCGAGCGGTTTGGTGTCGAACTGCAACCGGAGCCCCGCATTGTCTGAAGCGCCGTTGTTGCAGATACGCCACCTGACCGGGTTGTTCGCGCGGCCGCTGGACTTGACGCTGCAAGCGGGCGAATGCATCAGCATCAGTGGCCCTTCGGGTTGTGGCAAGACCCGTTTGCTGCGCGCCATTGCCGATCTGGAGCCGGTGCAGGCGGATATCCGGCTGCGGGGCATCGAGCGGATGGCGATGCCCGCGCATCGTTGGCGGCGGCAGGTGATGATCATTCCCGCCGAAACCGCCTGGTGGGCGGAACGGGTCGGCCAGCATTTCAGCGCCGATTGCCCGCCGGAGTGGCTCCATCGGTTGGGGCTGGAGACGGCGGTCATGAACTGGGAGGTTGCCCGGTTGTCGAGCGGTGAACGGCAGCGGCTGGGGGTATTGCGCGCGCTGGTGCTGCGTCCCGAAGTGCTGTTGCTGGATGAGCCGACCGCCAATCTCGACCCGGATAACACCCGCCAGGTGGAGTCGTTGCTGCTCGAATATCTGCACGGTCATCCGGCCGGTGCGCTGTGGGTTTCTCACGATGCGGCCCAGCGGCAAAGGGTGGCGAACCGTCATCTGGATCTGGTTGACCTGAGCATCACGCCATGAATGTCATTCCTTTGTCACTGACGGATTTGTCGATTGCCGCCTCACTGGTGCTGATGCTGGCTGGGCTGACGTTTTATCAGGGAACCGGCCAGGCGCGCCCGCTGCTGATCGCGGCGGCCCGGACGGTGTTGCAGTTGTCACTGTTGGGGTTGGTGCTGGACATTATCTTCGGCGCCAGCCGGTGGTACTGGATTCTGGCGGTGATGCTGATGATGGCGCTGGTGGCGGGACACGAGGTCAATGCCCGGCAGAACCGGCCTTTTTCGGGCTGGATGGGATACGGATTGGGCACTGCGTCGATGTTCATCTCCACGTTCAGCGTGTTGATGTTGACCCTGAAGGTCATCGTGCAGCCGCAGCCGTGGTTCCAGCCGCAATACGCCATTCCGCTGTTTGGCATGCTGCTGGGCAACAGCATGACCGGCATTGCGCTGGCGCTGGATCGGTTGACCGATGGCGCCTACCGGCAGCGCAGCCTGATCGAGGCGCGTTTGATGCTGGGCCAGACGGCGAAGGAGGCGATTCAGGGGTTGCGTATCGAGGCGCTGCGCAGCGGACTGATGCCGATCACCAATGCCATGGCGGCGGCTGGCGTGGTCAGTATTCCGGGAATGATGACGGGGCAGATTCTGGGCGGTTCCCCGCCGCTGGAAGCGGCGCGCTATCAGATTCTGATCATGTTTCTGATTGCTGCGGCAAGTGGCGTGGGGACGGTCATTGCCACCACGCTGGGCGGGCGCCGCTTGTTCGATGATCGTCAGCGCCTGCGGCTCGAGCGTTTGCGGCCAGTCAAAACATGAGGAAGAAGGCGATGGCGAATGCCGCCACCAGGCTCATGGATGTGAGTGGCGTGACCAGTAATGTGCCGGGTCCGAACATCAGATAGAGCGATACGCCGGCGATGACTGCCACGGCGATGCCCAGTGCCCGGGAGGTGCTCAGCCAGTTGATCTCCGAGTTGAACGAAATGATCGCCAGCCCGAGGAACGCGGCCCCCATCATGCCCGCCTGGGCGTGATTGAGCGGTTCGGTGCTGAAGCTGGCGTGCACCAGTTGCGGATCGACGATCAGGATGACGCCCCAGATCCCGAGCATGAGAACGGCGACGCCAAGGGCAAATTGTTTGAGAAAATTGGGCGGCATGATATTCCCCGTTGTTTCCCGGCGACGGCCCCAATGGCCATCTCACCGTTGACCGAAATATTCGCCCGGGCAGACACTGGCGTTGCGCGGGTGAACATCAGCGGTTATTTGGATTCTAGTGGGGAATGGGGGATTTTGCAGTCTTTTTCAATACGATTGCGGGAGAAACCCGAATCAGTTCCCCCACCTTTGGAGAACCTCG
>CAZTJP010000106.1:0-7121 GCA_964613895.1 uncultured Thiotrichales bacterium
GCGCCATCGGCTTTGCTCGCCGTCATTCGCTGCGCTACAGCGCGCTGGAAGACGGTTTTCTGCGCTCTATGAAACCCGGTCGCAGCGGCGAACCCAGTCTGTCGCTGGTCTCTGACCCGATTGGCATGTATTACGACGCTTCCCGCCCGTCCTACCTGGAAGAACTGCTCAACAGTGATGATCAATTGTTTTCCGAGGAATTGATCGAGCAGGCACGCGAAGCGATCGATTTCATCATTCGCCACCGGATTTCGAAATACAATGGCGCGCCGGATTTTTCCAGCGAGCAACTGGATCCGAACCGCCGCCATGTCCTGATCGTCGATCAGGTCGCCGACGACAACGCGCTGACCTTCGGTCACGCCGAAACCCGATTGGAAACCCTCATCGAGGCCGCCGCCCGGGAGAATCCCGATGCGCAACTGATTCTCAAGCTCCACCCCGAGACCATCCAAGGGTTTCGCAAGGGACTGTCAGCCCGGCTGCGCAGCCACGATCTCCACCTGATTCGTGACGACTGCAATCCCATTTCGCTGCTCGAATCCATGGACAAGGTCTATGTCGCCACTTCACAACTGGGTTTTGAAGCCCTGCTGCTGGGCAAGGAAGTCGTCTGTTTCGGCATCCCGTTCTATGCCGGCTGGGGCCTGACCGACGACCGGCTGCCCTGCCCCCGTCGCACTGCCCGAAGGACCGTGGAACAGGTGTTCGCCGCTGCCTACATCCTCTACACCCGCTACGTGAATCCGGCAACCGGCAAGCCCTGCCAGATCATGGATGCGCTGCGCCATCTCGCACTGCAGGCGCGCATGGAAAACCTCAATCGGGCCAACGTCTTCTGCTTCGGTGTGCGACATTGGACGCGGGTCAACGTCAAGCCATTCATGCAATCGTCGAGCAACCGGATCCACTTCGTCAAAACGGTATCGGAAGCACGCAAGGCAGGCATTCGAAAAGGTGATCAGGTGGTCATCTGGGGCACGCGCAAACCGCAAGGTCTGGACGAACTGTTGCACATCACCCAGCAACCCCCACTGTCGATGGAGGATGGATTTCTTCGCTCGGTCGGCCTGGGTTCGGATTTCGTTCGGCCCTCGTCGCTGGTGCTCGATCCTCACGGCATCTATTTCGACCCGTCGAAACCCAGCCTGCTGGAAAACCTGTTGACCGCCACCCGATTCTCTCCCGAGTTGATCCGCCAGGCGCAACGGATTCGCAAGAAGATCATCCATCTGCGGTTATCGAAATACAACAGCGAGCCACATAAAACGCTGGAGACGCCTCTGCCGATCGACAACCGGACAATCCTGGTTCCCGGTCAGGTAGAAGACGACGCCTCGGTGCGGCTGGGTTGTGAAGCGCCCGTCAATACCAACCTCGCACTGCTGCGCGCGGTTCGTGACGCCAATCCCGATGCCTACATCTTCTACAAGCCGCACCCTGATGTCGAAAGCGGCAACCGCAAGGGCAAGGTGGCGTTGGCGGATGCCCTTCAGTACTGTGACCAGGTGGTCACCCACATCAGCGTGACCGATTGCCTGGATGGGGTCGATGAAGTCCACACCATGACTTCTCTGGTCGGTTTCGAGGCGCTGATGCGCGATCTGCCCGTCACGGTCTGGGGCCGGCCTTTCTATGCCGGTTGGGGATTGACCACCGACAAGCTCGAGATTCCCCGGCGCAACCGTCAACTCAGTGTCGACGAACTGGTCGCCGGCGCCCTGCTGCTCTATCCCCGTTACTACGACTGGGAATCCGGCACTTTCACCGACTGTGAAACCATCATCGACAAACTCTCCGCGCAGCGGGATCAAGCCAACCGCAGCGGTTCAGCCATGCGGATCGGATACATCGAACGGAGAATGCGCAAACTCGGCAAGATTGTTAGAGGATTGGCGAATGCCCGCTGATATCCTGCTGCTGCAAGGCCCCGTCGGCCCTTTCTTCAGCCGTTTTGCCCGGGATCTCGAACGGGCCGGCCACCGCGTGTTCAAAATCAACTTCAATGGTGGCGACAAACTGTATTCCGGATCCACGACCAGTTTCGATTTCACCGGCCGTCCCGAACAATGGCCCGCCTACCTGGTGGAGAAAATCGATCACTTGGGAATTGGCATCATCTATCTGTTCGGTGACTGCCGTTACTATCATGCCGAAGCCCGACGCATTGCCCGGGAGCGGCGAATCAAGGTCTTTGTCTTCGAAGAAGGCTATCTGCGACCCAATTTCATCACGCTGGAGGAGAACGGCGTCAACGGCCACTCCGGCATGGTGCGACTGGCCGACCACTACCGCCGTACAGACCGGCCTGAAAAGCCGGAACACAGCTTGACCGGCAACAGTTTCACCGCCGCGGCTTTTCACGCTGTCTGCTACTACCTGGCGGGTGCGGCATTGTCGAAACGGTTTCCCCATTACCGCCACCACCGCGAATTCCGCTGGCTGCCAGAAGGACTGCGCTGGCTGCGCGGCGGCTGGCGCAAGATCCGCTACGGCATCAGCGAAAGATCGATCCGTAAAACCCTGCTGGGAAAATCATCACCCCGTTTTTTCCTGGTCGCATTGCAAGTCCATTCCGACATGCAGATCCGTGCCCATTCAGGCTACACCTCGATCGAGCAGTTCATCATCGAATGCCTCGAATCGTTCGCCGTGAATGCGCCATCCGGCACAAAATTGGTCATCAAGCACCATCCAATGGACCGTGGCTATACCGATTACAGCGACTTCATCCGCAACCAGGCGGCCCGCTTCGGCCTGTCCGACCGGGTCGTCTATCTGCATGACATCAATCTGCCGGCGCTGCTGAAAAAATCCAGTGGCCTGGTCACCGTCAACAGCACGGTGGGATTATCCGCGCTGCATCACCGCAAGCCGGTCAAGGTACTTGGCAAGGCCATCTACGACATTCCCGGCCTGACATCGCAACAACCGCTTGATGCGTTCTGGAAAAAGCCACAACCGGTGGATCACGATCTCTATCAGCGCTTTCGTGCCTGGCTGTTGCGCAACAATCAGATCAAGGGCAATTTCTACCGCCGGCTGGCAGCAGTGGACAATCGCACCGGAACGATTTTTCCAACAAAGCTGGCGCAACAGGTATTTCGGCAAACGACGCCACCTGCCAGCCACGCTGAAGAGGCACGCCAGACAACAGCCGAAACCCATGCCATGACCGGCACCGACGGCCCTGCGAGAAGTGCGGGCCAACCCGCATTTCTCACAGCAGAGTCACAACGCCCTGCTCAGCAGCTCAGATAAAGTCGAGGCATTCGCCTTTGTACATGATCTTGCCGGTGGGCTTGCCGGTGGGTGATCCGCCCTTGGGCTCGAACGAAATCGCGAAGATCTTCGCCCCTTCGATTCGTTGCCACTGGGGTGGCGAGAGTTTCAGCTGGGTTTCGACATCACCGTGCCGCAGCACACCGACCGGCACGGGCGGTGTTTTCGGATCACGCACGGCCCACAGTTGCAGATCCCGATTGGGTGGCAGCTTCGGCATCTTGACCACGCGTACCGATACCATGCGTTTTTTCTGGTCACCCAGCGTCACCATCATTGGCGTATCGTGATCACTTTCCAGCACTGCGACATAACTGGGCATCGGCATCTTGTCGCCGCCAGGCGCCGGCTTGAACAACACCACCATCAGTGCCGCCGCCAGCCCGGCCGAAACCGCCTGCCAGGTGGTCGTGGCACCAAACAGCCGGGCCAGCCAGCCTTTTTCAGCTCGCTGTCCGACAACCGACGTCTGCCCATGAATCTCTTTCTGAATGGCCTGCCAGACTGCCGCGGGCGGCTTCTCCTCCGGCAGCCAGTCGATCGTTTCACCGAAACGTTGTTCCCAAAGATCGACGGCATAGCGAATATAGGGACGTTCGGCCAACAAACGTTCAAAGCGTTTCAACGCCCGGCCCTTCAGGGTTCCCAACACATACTCGGCGCTCAGGCGCTCGTACAGTTCCGGATTTTGATATCGCTTCATTCGAGACATTTTCTCAACCTGTCAATACCTCTTCTCACCCAGGCTTTGACGGTTCCAAGCGGTGCTTCCAGCTTGCTGGAAATCTCCTCATGCGTGAAACCATAATAATAGGCCAGCAGGATCGACTGGCGCTGCCTTTCCTTGAGCGCTTTCATGCACAGCGCAACCCGTTCCGCCGACCAGTTCATGCCTGCCACATCGACTGGCGTCAGATCGTGGGCGGCAAAATCCATGCCTTCATAATCCATATCCACTTCCACCGGGCGGCTCTTGGCGCTGCGAATGACATCCAGCGCCCGATTGCGAACGACCGTGGTCATCCAGGTCATCGCCGAAGCCTTGCTGCGGTCGAAAGTGGCACTTCGGGTCCAGATCTTGACATAGCCCTCTTGCAACACCTCTTCCGCTTTCTGCCGCGACTTCAACATCCGCAGACAAAGGCTGAACAACTTGGGCGACGTCAGCGAATACAGTCGAGCAAAGGCTTTTTCATCGCCCTGGGCGCAAAGCTGCAACAGCTCTGCGTACGGGTCGCTATCAGGCATGGTGCTTTCTTTTGGTCTTTTGGGTGTCTGAATACTACCACGGATGCCCGGCCACCCTTCTGCGGACGCGGCCTGCCGAATCCGTGAGGGCAGCCGCGCCCCTGTCGATCTGCCCTTGATACGTGGATAGACCGTGAAGGGATGCAGCCGGAGAGGGCCTCAGTCACATGGTGGCGCTGTCGCCCCGGTGAAGCAGGACTCAGCGGCGGATGAGTTCGAGAAACTCCTGGCGGGTACGCGGGTTTTCGCGGAAGGTGCCCAGCATCATCGACGAGACTGTCCATGAATTCTGCTTTTCCACACCGCGCATCATCATGCAAAAGTGCTGTGCCTCGATCACCACACCGACGCCTGCCGCACCGGTCACTTCGAGAATGGCGTCGGCGATCTGCTTGGTGAGGTTTTCCTGGATCTGCAATCGGCGGGCAAACATGTCGGAGATCCGCGCAATCTTGGAAAGGCCGATGACCTTGCCCTGCGGCAGATAGGCCACATGCACCTTGCCAACGAAAGGCAGGATATGGTGCTCACAGAGTGAATACAGTTCGATATCCTTGACGATCACCATCTCATCATTGTCCGACTCGAACACCGCGCCATTGACCACGGTTTCAAGCGACTGATTGTAACCCCGAGTCAAAAATTCCATCGCCTTGGCGGCTCGCGCAGGCGTTTTCAGCAAGCCATCCCGCGACGGATCCTCGCCCAGGTTTCTCAGCAATTTTTCATATAACTCGCTGTTATCCATGCTTTGATCCGACATTCAAAAAACGCACGAAGCCTATTGTATTTGACCGCCCATGCCAAATTCACCCGATGCCAGCGTGATATCCACCTGGTGTGAAACATCACCTGCTGACGACATCGCCGGCGCAGATCACATACAATGCCGCCGAAGCCATCATGCCGAACCGCTTTGGATCCACGCTATTATCAAATCGCCGTTCTCGCCACACTGTTGCTCTATGGCGTGCTGTGGCTGGACTTCCCCGTCAGCACCGTGATGCTGGCTGTCACGATTGCCACCGCCTTGTCCAGCCAATGGGCATTCACACACTGGGTTGGCCTGCCCGGCTTCGACCCGCGCAGCCCGTTGATCAGCAGCCTGTCACTCTGTCTGCTGCTGCGCAGCAATGCGCTCTGGCCGATGGCGCTGGCGGCCCTGATCGCCATCGCCAGCAAATTCGTGCTGCGTTCCTCCCAGGGCCACTGGTTCAACCCCTCCGGACTCGCAATCGTCATCATGCTGACGTGTACCGATACGGCATGGGTCTCCACCGGCCAATGGGGTCAAACCGCCTGGTTCGCACTGCTGCTCGCCTGTGCGGGCGGACTGGTACTGTGGCGATCCCGCCGCAGTGACATCAGCCTCGCCTTTCTCGCGGTCTGGGCCCTGCTACTGTTCGGTCGGGCATGGTGGCTGGGTGATCCCTGGCCAATACCGTGGCGACAACTGCAATCCGGCGCCTTGCTCATCTTTGCGTTCTTCATGATCTCCGATCCACCCACCACGCCACATTCACGGCCGGGCCGGCTGCTGTTCGCCGCCCTGGTGGCGCTCGCTACGGCCATTGGCCGCTTCTACTTCTACCAGCCAGAATCGCTGTTCTATGCCTTGATCCTGTGCAGTTTGCTGGTACCGTTGATCAACCGCTATTTGCCTGGCGAGCGCTTCCAATGGCAGCCCGCCACCAACCGGAGCCTGACATGACTTGCAGAAAACCCATCGACAGTTTACGCCGCTGCCAACCCCTCATCCTCTTGTTGGCGCTATTGCTGGCCCCGAAACCGAGCCCGGCCTTTTGCGGCTTCTATGTGGCCAAAGCCGGCGCCGAGTTGTTCAACCAGGCCTCGCAAGTGGTACTGGTGCGTGATGGCACGCACACCGTGCTGACCATGGCAAACGATTTCCAGGGCGATCCTGAAACCTTCGCTGTCGTCATTCCGGTGCCCGAATTATTGCAGCGAGGTCAGATTCATATCGCCAACCCGGCGCTGATCGACCATCTGGATGCCTACACCGCACCCAGACTGGTGGAATACTTCGACGAAAACCCCTGCCAGCGCTACCGCCGCTTGGAAAAAGCGATGGTCATGATGGATGACTCACCGCTCGCCGAAGCCCGCGCCAAAAGCCTCGGTGTCCGTATCGAAGCCCGCTATACCGTCGGTGAATACGACATCCTGCTGCTGTCAGCCAAACAGAGCAACGGACTGGTCACCTGGCTCAAGGAAAACGGCTACCGCATTCCCGATGGTGCCGAACCAGTGGTCAACAGCTATATCAAACAGGGCATGCATTTTTTTGTCGCCAAGGTCAATCTGAAACAGCACGACCGCCTCGGATTCCAGAAATTGCGTCCCATCCAGGTCGCTTTCGACAGCCGTAAATTCATGCTGCCGATCCGGCTCGGCATGGTCAATGCCAAAGGCCCACAAGAACTGTTCGTTTATACACTCACCCGAAAAGGCCGGGTAGAGACGGCCAACTACCGCACTGTCAAGCTGCCCACGGGCGTTGAAGTGCCCGCCTACATCAAGGATGAGTTCAGTGACTTCTATCGCGCCCTGTTCAGGGAACAGACACGCCG
>CAZTJP010000107.1:0-7110 GCA_964613895.1 uncultured Thiotrichales bacterium
GCGGGCTGCCGCTGTTGAGTACGGCCAGGGAGCAGTTGCGAAACAGCGCATTGAGCCCCCCCGCGCTGGAATCGGAGAGTTTGGCCATTTCGGCCTTGGTGAGGATTTCCAGGCCGCCGTGCGGCGAGATGACGGCATCGACGGTTTTGTGGTGGTCGTTCATCCATTTACTCCAATCCGGCCAGTGTCTGCCACACCTCGTGGTGCCTGGCGGCTATGACGATTATGCTCGCTCTGTTCATGCCGTCAGCACCACCAGCAAACTGATGATGGCCAACGGGCTCCGGCGCGGTTGCTCGATGATCATCGACTGTTGATCTGTTTCAGCGAACGGGAGGATGAGGGCAATTGCCGACCCAGTTGCCGACCACGCCACAGGTAACCCCCCAACGCGCCACCGGCGGTGGATACGGTCAGCAATCCAAACGTGACGAACTGGGCCATCACCATCACCACCCCCACGCCTGCTGCTACCGCCAGCGAGGCGCCGACTTTCATGTTGGCCCTGGCCTGCACTTTGGCCGCCTGCCGCGCCAGTTGTTTCTGGCTGTTCTGAACCACCCGATGCTTTTCCCGTTCAGCCTGTACTTTCAGCTTTTCCCGCTCTCGGGCATGTTGCTGATGCAAGTCGGCCACGGCATCCTTGCGCATCTGCCGCGCGATGGCATCGAACCAGAAAGCCACGATGAGCGTGGTAACCAACAGCACGGCACCGGCCCGCGCCCAGGCCCACGGTCGGCTGGGATCGACGACGAACAGCACCACACCCAGCGAAGCAGCCTGGATGAGGATCAGGCCTGGCAAGAATCGAAACATAGAATCTCTCTACCCGATACGGATGACCACTCACGGGGCCAACGGCATACACCAGCACTCGACAATGAGAAACGCCCCTGGCCCGGATTTCTCACTGGATCACGACTGCGACCACCCAATGCGGGCTCGCTACACGACCCGATGAGAAATCCGGGCTGGCACAAAGGCGGTAGTATATCCGTTATTCACGCCGGGAGCCCGATCATCGACGGTCGTAGTAATGACGCTGTGAGAAAGCTGAGCTAGCCATACCCCGGTTATCCTCAGATACCTGTCGGGCGCAATCACCCGTGCCAAGTGACGCAGGTTTGAGGTTTGAGACCAGATTGTCGTCGTGGTCCAGACTTCCGACATAATCGGCACCGCCATTACACGGCGATCAGGAAGCAGTGCGCTGCTGACCAGGTGCGACAGCCTGAACAGACCGGGGAGCCGCCTCATGCCCGCTGGCATGGGACACCAGGGCTTCGAACTCTGGAATCTCGGGCAGTATCACCAGCTTGATCCGGTGTTTCCTGGTCCATTTTTCGAGTCGCTCGCGTTGAATGCGATCGGGCGAAAAGGCCAGCCACAGCTGATCGAACCGATGTACCGCAATCAGTGTATCGAGATCCCGCTCGCTGCCCAACACTTTCTGATCCAGCAGGCTTCTGCCACGGACATCGGTACAGTTGTCCAGAAACCCGACCAGTCTGGCCGCGGGGAATCCCCGCTGGATCAGGGAGCCGAGATTGACCCCCCTGTCATCGGCGCCAAAAATGATGATTTTCTGCTCGCCCTGGTGACCTTTGGCCGCCAGATCCCGACGCCTCAGATATTCCTTGACGAATACACGCGGCACCACCGTCAGCCCCGCCAGGAACAGATAACCCAACGGCCCCAGCGCCAGGGAAATATCCCGCGAGGAATACCACAGCAAGGTGATGAAGCCGGCCAGCCAGCCTATCAACATCAACCCTGCCACCCGCAGCACATCACTGAGCACGATATGGCGTGGCGTATGCCGATAGCCACCACCGAGGATCATCACCGGCAGTACGATCATCGGCAGCACCCAGAATCCCGCACGATAGCCGTGGCCGGCCAGATGATGAAAATCTCCCCCAAAGCGCGCCACCAGTGACAGGAACCACGCCAGATCGACAGCTACCAGATCCATGGCCACAACCGGTGCGATATGGCGTGCCACCCAGCGCCAGTCGATCACGCCAGCAACACTCACCCACAAACCCCTGATGATCCACAGCAAGTCGGACACGAGCGTGGATGAAGAAAAATACTCGATGTCCGCTCGCGCCTTTTGGGGGAACAAATGATGCCGATAGAATGTTTCCGGATCCTCGTCAGCGGGATACATCGAGGATTCATTGCGGAATGCAATCTGGTTGGGGCCGAAGATCCCGGGGAGGAAATCGAGCACCTTGCGGTATTCACCCGTAAACAGCTCGGCATATCGTGTCGATTCGGGGCGAGGACCAACAAATGACATGTCACCCTTGAGGATATTCCACAGCTGCGGCAATTCGTCGAGCTTGGTGCGTTCGAGATACTTGCCGACCCGGGTCATGCGCGCATCCCCGGAAACGGTGACCCCTGGCCCGGTATTGCCCCAATCCGCCGGAAACTTCCGGAATTTGTAGAGTTTGAAGATCCGGCCGCCTTTCCCTAACCGGGGCTGCTGAAAAATCACCGAACCCGGGGATTCGAGCCGGATCGCCACCACAATGATGGCCATCAGCGGTGCCGCGATCACCAGCCCCGCCACGCTCAACAGGATATCCAGCCACCTTTTCGCCGGCCTTCCTACCATTGTCATGCTCCCAGCATCGTCAGACCGTTTCGCTCGAACTCCTGCTGGGCAGCCTGAAAATCCTCGGGCCGACCGATATCCATCCACATTCCATCATGATGGAACACATGAACGGCTTCACCGGCTTCCAGCAGCGCATGCATCAGATCATCGAAGCCGAACGGTACCCCTTGGGGAATGAAATCGATGATTTCCGGTTCCATGCAATAGATGCCCATGCTGACGGTATAGCGGAGCGAGGGTTTTTCATGGAAACCCGTGACGCGGTCATCCTCGGTATCCAGTACACCCAGATCGACTTGAACCACCTTGGAAGTCACGGCAACGGTCAACTTGCCGCCATGCTGACGATGAAAGGCACGGAACGCATGCAGGTCCAGATCGGTGATCAAATCCCCGTTCAGTACCAGGAACGTGTCATCCAGCTGCGGTTCAAGCAAATTGAGCGCACCGACCGTGCCCAAGGGTTCCGGCTCTTCACTGTAGCGAATCGACAAATCCCATTGCCGGCCATCGCCGCAGAGTGCCCGAATCAAATGCCCCAGATAGCCCGTGGTGACATAAGCGTCGGTCACACCGTTTCGGCGCAGCCACTTGAGCAGCACTTCGATCACCGGCTTGCCGCCCAGCGGCATCATCGGCTTGGGGAGAATCAGGGTGTAAGGACGCAGCCGGGTGCCCTGCCCGCCTGCCTGGATGACTGCTTTCATCGTTCTGACAACTGTGGTATTGCGCAAGTATCGGGGATTCGCCGAAGATTTTCACGACCTTCATCGCCATAATGATGAGCAGGCCGACACAATTTGCCACACGAGACCAAAAGTTGTGAGACCCATCACATCTTCTGATCGAGATGAAACCCTTTGTCCCGATGCTCGAATCCGGGCACCAAGGTTTCGAACAACGCCACGATCTCTCTCGTTTCCCAACGCCCGTTGTTCAGCATTTCCCGGATGGAGCGGACAAACCCGTCGAGTGCGGCACCATCGAAGACCGCTTCGTTGCGGATGACGCCCAGGTTCTCGAAGCGCGTCATGTCCAACCGCTCCGCATCAGTATAGAACTCTTCGAAATCTTTCTCACCGGTCGTGTTGCTGGGCGAGAAATAGCAAGGCCATTGCTTGCGCTGCGACAGATCCTCAACCGACCGCCGAGCCGCTTCTTCCGATTCACACTCAACCGGCTCGTAGCCAAGCCGGCGCAGATAGCGGCGGGCGATTTCGTCGAAGCGCATCAAATGCAGTTTTTCACTGAGCTTCGGAAAGAAGATATCCCGGTTTTCGCCCAGCAGGCAGGATATCAGACACAGTTCGCCAGACTCTTTGGGCGTGACGAAATAGCGCCGCACATCGTTCGGCGCCGAGATCGGTTGACGTTTCTGGATACGCTGGTTGAACCCGTGCAGCAAACTGCCGTCCGAGAAAGCCACATTGGCGAACCGTGCCGTCGAAACAGGGATTTCCAGTGAACGGCGCATCAGGAACTGTTCCATGATCCGCTTCGAACACCCCATCATGTTGACCGGGTTGGCTGCCTTGTCGGTGGACACGCAGAAGTACTTGCTCGTGTTATCCCGCGAGGACTGGATCAGGGTCTTTTCGGTATTGAAGATGTTGACCTCGATCATGCGCATCAGGGTGTAAGGATCTTTCTCGCTGCGCACATGTTTGAGGGCAGACAGATTGAGAACGTAGTCATACGGCCCCTCGCTGTCCACCATGGCATCATACTCCCGTGAACCGATATCGAGTGCAAATGTCCTGAAATCCCCATCGATATAGCCCAGTGAACTGCGCAGGTCACGGACCAGTTCGACCAGATTGTTCTCGCTGATATCGACCACGTGGAGTGCTCTCGGCCCACGCCTGAATATTTCCTTGCATACAGCCTGACCGATGGAGCCCGCACCACCGATGACCAAAAAACGGGCCTCCGATACCATCGACCGGAGATCCCGATCGTATCGCGCCATATCCTCGGCAAAGAGCTCGCTGTCCCGTCCAATGAGATCGAGCATCAGATCCATGCAAACACGTCCTGTAGCGGATTATTCATAGGAATACTGATAGTAGGCCTTACCCTTGGCGCCATACCGATAGCCATGATGTTTGAGATGCGGCAGCTGGTTGAGGATAAATCCACTGACGCCAATGCCCGCCTGTTCGAAACGCTTCACCGCTGCCTTGATCTCTTTTTCATGGTGGTATCCTGCTTTCAGCGTCAGAAACACCGCCCCTGCCTGCTTGGCGATGATCAACGGATCCGTCACTGCCAGCACCGGAGGCGTATCGACGATCACGGTATCATAATTACGCGCGGCGCTCGCCAGCAGTTTACTGAAACGGGATGACATCAGAACTTCCGACGGGTTGGGCGGCAACTCGCCGGTGGGAATGAAATGCAACCGTTTGTCCAGCCGCCGGGTGACCTGCTTCAGGCTGGCGGAGCCCGCAATCATGTCAGCCAGACCGGGTGTCCGCTCACTGTTGAAATAGCAATGACTGTAGCCCTTGCGGATATCACCATCGATCAGCAACACCCTTTTGCCGGAGTCGGCCAGTACTGCAGCAAGATTGACTGACACGAACGACTTGCCAAGTCCTGCCGAAGGTCCGCTGATGACAACGACATTATTGATGGCATCCAGCTGGGAGAATTGCAGATAGGTTCGAAGACTTCGCAGTGCCTCGATTGCTGGATCCTTGGGATTGAGCCGGGCCAGAATCTTTTCTTCGCCCGCTTTGGCGCCTTTTCGATGGGTCTGTTTCTTCAGCTTGATTTTGCGTTGGACCTTGGAATCCAGAATCGAAGCATAAACTGGAATACCGGTTTTCTTTTCGATCTCCGCCGGATCGATCATGCCGGTGCTGAGTGTTCTGCGCAGCATCGCAAGTCCAATACCGGCCCCAAGCCCCAACAGCAAGCCCAATGGCAGACTCAAGGCAGCGGCTCTGTTATTGGCCGGTTTGGAATGCGCCACGGCAGGGTCGACGATTCGAACATTGCCCACGGTCCCAGCCTTGGCGACTTTCAATTCCTGCCCCTTGTTCAGCAAGGTAAGGTACAACTCATTGGCGACTTTGACATCACGTGCCAGCTTGGCGGATTCCCATTCGGCCTCAGGCATCGCCCGCAACTTGTGATTTAGCGTACCTTTCTTGCGTTTGAGGCGGGCGATCTTTTCCTTCAGGGCAATCACGCGTGGATGCTGGTCGGTAAACTTGTGCCCCAACTCCGCCTTCTCCAGCTCCAGCAGCGATATCTGTTTTTCCAGGTCGGCACTGCTTTCGATGATCGATTGCGCCTCCATGTTCAGGTCGACCACGCCATGCTTTTTCCGGTGAGCCTCCAGCACACTCTCGGCGGCCGCCAGATTCGATTTGAGCGCTGGCAGTTGCTTTTCGATGAACGACAGCATCTGTTGCGCTTCCTGGGATTTCTCCTCCACGTTTCGGCGCAGATAGGTATTGGCCACCAGATCGACGATCGAGCGGGCGCGCGCCGGATCCGGCGATTTCATCACAATCTCGATGATGCCTGTCTTCTTGCCTTTTTCGGAAACTTTCAATTGCCCCTTCAACGATTCGACGACATCCAGACGAGGCAACTTCGAGAGCCGGAAACGGGTCTCGGGGCGCGCAACCAGTTCACTGACGAAAATCGAGACCCGACCATAATCCGGATCATTCGTGGAAGCTGTCTTGCCGACCTGTCCCGTCAACACCTCGCGCTCATTGTCGTCCAGCACAACGAACCGGCCATCGCCCGAATAACGAACCGACCAACCTTCAGCCTGATCACTTTTCTCCAGGTCGAAACGAGATACCGATATCCGCTCGCCCCCCCAGGCATAGTGCGCTGGATTCAGGGCGGAGTACCGAACGAGCCATTCGTTGACACCATCCCATGGCGTCCACGGTGGGTTGGCGACGCCTTCGCCCTTGAAACGTCTGGCAACGGCGTGGCCAATGACAGGAAAATACAGCGGGCTTGTCTTGACTTGCAGATTCAATGCATCGACGACTCGCGCCAGATTGCTGCGTGAAGTGATCAACTGAATCTCGGTCGAGCTGGAGGTGGTCGATTCCAGCATGTCCGAAATATCCGACAGGCCTGGCAGCGATTTATTGTCCTTCTCCACCTGCAAGGTTGCATCGACGCGATAAACCGGCGTCTTGACGAAGGCAAAGAATCCACCCAATGCGGCGCCCAACAACATGAACAACACGATCAACCACTTGTTGTCGAGCACCAGATCGATGAAAGCCCCCAGATCGAACTCATCCTCGCCAAATGGTGGTGCATACATTGGCGGGGGCGGCGCTTCATGCCCCCCTGGAGGAACCTGGGGCGTCATCAAATGGGAAAGGTCGCGGGACATGTTTCGGCTCCTCAGGCTCAGGGATTGACCAGACGATCGACTTCATACAGCCCCTGTACTGTCGGCAACAGCTGAGACAGCACCCGGTTCCAACGTGTCAGAT
>CAZTJP010000108.1:0-7096 GCA_964613895.1 uncultured Thiotrichales bacterium
TCGGTTTCGCCCGGATCGACCTTGCCGTTCTTGTTGGCGTCTTCGACACCATCCGGAATGCCGTCACCATCGGTATCGACCTTCAACGGATCGGTTTCGCCGAAATTGAACAGGCCGTCATGGTTGCTGTCTTCGGTGCCATCGCTGATGCCGTCACCATCGGTATCCTTGATCCGTGGATCGGTTTCGTTGTCCTGGCGAACACCGTCATGGTTGCGATCCTCGACGCCATCGTTGATGCCATCACCATCCGTATCCTCATCGACCGGATTGGTTTCGCCTTCATCGAACACACCATTGGCATTGGCGTCTTCGACACCGTCGAGCAGACCATCACCATCGGTGTCGGCGACATCCGGATTGGTCGGGCCAGCTTCCTCGATGTTGTCGGGCAAGCCATCCTTGTCGCGGTCACCAGTGGAGCCAACGCCGCGCAGGCCGACGGTCACAACCGGCAGTGTCGGATCGTCGCTGGCAATCGACAAAGTCGTACTCTGGGGACCTGCAGCCAGTGGACTGAAGGTGACAGCTAAATCACAGGAACTTCTGGCAGGAACCAGGCCATTGGTACAAGCCGAAGCATCGACGCTGAACTGGCCAGGATCCTGTGTCGTCACCGACTGGATCGTCAGTGGTGCATTGCCTTTGTTGTTGACCGTGACGGTAGCGACATCACTGGTCTGACCAAGCAGGATATTGCCAAAATCGAGCCCATTGGCCAGCACATCGGCGGCGACTTCGATATCACCACTGGGCGCAGCGGTGGCGAAACCACTCAACGAGACTTGCGCCGCTCCTTCCGGCGAGGCCACGGTCAACACCGCGGATTTCGCCCCGATATCGGTCGGCGCGAAGACCACTTCGATCTGACAGTGCTCGGCAACCGCAAGATCCTTATCCTGACAGCCACTCACGTCGGCCTGGAAGTCGCCGGGATTGGCGCCATCGAGACGGACCGCATTGACATGCGTATCGAGGTTGCCGGCATTGGTCACCGTCACGGTCACCGGCGCGCTGTCATGGCCAACCGTGGTATTGGCGAAAGCATGGCTGACGGGCGTGGTTTCCAGCCGCCCCGCCAGCGCCGGGGTGGCGAATCCAACCAGCCTGAAACTGCCGCTGTTGGCATCCGATGCTACGGTCACGGTCGCCTGACGCAGACCTTCCGCGCCCGGTTTGAACGTGAAGTTGAGCGTGCAGCTTTCATCGGCGGCGAGTGTTTTGCCGGCGCAATCGACATCATCCAGCACAAAATCCGCCAGGTTGGCGCCCGTCAGCGTGATGGCGCCAAGTTGAAGCGGACTTTGACCGATGTTGCGCACTTCGGCCGAGGCGGCAGCAGAAACGGAATCGACTGGCGTGGTGGGCAGCACCACGGTATCGGGTTTCACGCTCAGCACGGCTACCGGGGATGGTAACCCCTGGCCAGCCATGCCGGCAGAAGCCGAGCCTGTGCTGCTTTCCAACGTCAGTTCGGCGCCGTTGAGACCCTCGGCTACCGGTTTGAAGGTCACATCGATCGTGCAGGAAGCGGACGGCGCGAGTACCACACCGGTTTCACAACTGCTGCCCGTGACCTCGAAGCCATCACCGATGGAAGTAGCGCCCAGGGTGATATCGGCCGCGCCATTGTTGGTGAATTTGAAGCTTTGGGTATCGCCCGTGCCGCCTACGATAGTGTCGGCAAACAACGCATTATTGGGCTCGACAATCAACACGCCAACCGGATCGGGCCCGCCAAAACCGAACAAGGTCACTTCCGCGGTACTGACGTCCGTGGTGACCGACAGCGTGCCTGTCTGACTGCCTTCGGTCTCGGGTGTGAACTGAACCTCGACGGTGCAATCGGTATTCGCTTCCAGCACTTCGCCGACGGAACAGCTGCCCCCGCTGACCGTAAAGGCGGCGCTGCTCGGAGTGAGCGACTCGATTGTCAGTGGCCCCGGCCCATTATTGGTCACGGTAACGACTCGCGCCTCGCTGGCATTGCCCGGGGCGGTACGCGGGAAGGTATAGTTGTCGGGCGAAACCGCCAACGTTCCGACAGGCGAAGACACGCTCGTACCCGTCAGCGCGATGGTTGTGTTGCCCTCGCTCGAAGAAACCAGAATTCTGGCAACCTTGTCGCCAAGCGTCTGGGGCTTGAAGCTAGCAAAAACCTGGCATTCGTCACCCGCTGCCAGCGAGTCGCCGCAGGCACTGAGATCGATGACAAAATCGGCCACGTCGTCACCACCCGGTGTCAGCGAGGTCAATGTCAGGGGCGCGGTTCCCGAATTGCGGATGGTGGCCGCCAGCACCGTGCTGGATTCACCCACAGTGGTATCCGGGAAAGCCAACGTGGTAGGGCTCACCTCGATCGCAGCGGCGGCAGCCGGCGAACATTGGGTGACGGAAACGGCGGTGATGCCCAGATCGTCGCCGATCACGCCTTGGTTGTGATCGATGAAAGCGAGCGTTGCCGTTGATCCCGAGGCAACGAAAGTACCTTCGAAGCGTTGCCAGTCGGGCGACGTATTCTCGGGAATATCCTGTGGACCGAATATCGCTGTTCCGTCGATGGCGACCTCCAGCTCCGGATTGTCTTCGAGATCCACTGTCGATTTGATGGCATTGCTGTAATAGCCGGAAACCACATAGGTCTCGCCGTCAACCAAGCCATCGAGTGTCTGTGTCGCCAATGTGGCTGGTGCCGCGCCATTGTTGCCATTGGTATAGAGCCAGGTATCGGTTGCCGGCACACCATTGGCGGCATCGCCGGGGAAAGGATCCTGATCGACCACGCCACCAGCGCCATCGATATGGCCAGTGATGACGGCAACTCCGTTGTCCGACGGAATGGCGTTGGGAGCCTTGAGCGCCCAGTCGCCCGTCTGCCATCCATCGAAACCGCTGGAAAAATCCCCGTTCGTCAACAGATTTCCCCCTGTGGGCTGACGACCCGCCGGGCAACCCTGCTCGGCGTGAACGGCTGGCAGGGCCAACACGGCGGCCAGCGCAACGGACCACAGCAGCCGGCCGGATGGCATGGACGACTCCTTGTCCCGATCACTCCTCGCTTTGAAAAATCTCATGTCACACTCCAGATTTGATTGTCAGGCTGACTTTCACAGACAACCCCGTTCCACTCGATATCTTCGGATACTCCGTTGTCGAATCATTCATGGCCACACTTGCCGGAGTTACACCGAACATTTAAAGAAATACGGCAGGACATATTACTATTACAATGAAAACAAAGAAATATTTTTTCACTTTCCGAAAAAAAGTTGACAGTAGTTTTAAGTTCATATCCCCAGCCCGAGCCAGCCCGGATTCTTCACAGGGCCGGGTAGCATGCCGGCTGTCAACCCCGACCTTGTTCAGGGGCAGTTCAGTCACCCAGCATTAATGTGATGATCTGGTCGGGATATCTCTCCGGACCGTCAGCGCCGTCGTTGCGGCAGGATCACTTTTCCAACTACAGGGCCTGATTCAATGAACGATTCGATACAACGCAAAAGCATGCTTTTCAGCCTGATCATGCTGGCGGGCATTTCGCTGCAAATGGCCGGTTGCGCCACCACCCGCACACTCGACCCGAGCCAGGCATATCATTACGACGAACGCTACGACTTCTCCGACAAGAAAAAGATTGTCGACAAACTCACCCAGAGCCTGTTGTCGGTACAACAGATACCAGCCTCGGCACGCAAGCCGGTGATCATCATTTACAAAGTCTTCAATGAGACTTCGGAACATATCAACACCAGCGGTATCACCGACGACATTCGCTTGGCGCTGTTGAAATCGGGAAAATTCCGCTTCATCAACAAGGCACAGCGCAACAACATCCTCGACGAAACCGCCTACCAGGCCGAGGGTCACGTTGATCCCGCGATGCGCATTCACACCGGCAAGCAGCTGGGTGCGGACTACATCCTTTCCGGCGCGCTGCGCTCGATCGAGAAAAAAGAGCTGCCGCATATCCGTTTGACCAAAAAGAAAATGGTCTACTACAGCCTCAACCTGGAGCTGACCGATATCAATACCGGTGAAATCGTCTGGGCGGACAAGGTGGAACTGGCCCGCGAATCCTCGCGCCCGATCATCGGCTGGTAACAAAGCTCGGGGCACTCGATGTGCCCCGCAGCCCCCCGACAACAGGCCGGCCCGGCGCCGGTCGAATCATGGCGGCCACATGAGAAAAATAGCGCTGATTCTGTTACTGGGCCTGTTGATAGGCGGTTGCGCCTCGATCAAAACCCTCGAAGCGCCCAATGCGTATTTTGCCGGCAAGCCACTCGAAGCCATCTCGCAGCTCGATGCCGCCAGCCGGCACAACGCGCGTGACCGACTGCTGATCCACATGGAAAAGGGGCTAATCTTCCATACCCTGGGAGCGTACCGGAAAAGTGTGCGTGAACTGCGCGCCGCCGCCGAGTTGATCGACCAACAGGATTACATCAGCCTGTCACGGCAAGCCAAAACGCTCGCCATCAACGAATGGGCGGGCACCTACAAAGGCGAATACAGCGAACATCTGTGGGTACACACCTGGTTGATGATGGATGACCTGCTGCTGGGCGACAACGAAAGCGCCGCTGTCGAAGCCCGACAGGCGCTGAAAGTACTCGAAGTGCATGGCGATGCGCTGGCGCAGGACTATTTCACCCGCGCACTGATCGCGCTCAGCTTCGAAGCCGTCGGCAAGATGGATGATGCACGTATCGAAGCTCGCAAGCTCGAGCAGGCACTGCCATCCACACGCCATATCGCCATCCGGCCCACCTGTCCGACGGCCGCCACGAACACGTCTAAGCGCAGTGACTGCGGCGAGTTGATTCTGTTCGTCAGCCAGGGGCGGATCGTTCGTAAACAGCCTGGTGATCTTTTCATCGCCCCTGACTTGCGCATCTCGTTTCCGATCTACCCCGAAACCTTTGCCGCATCGCCCCGACTCCAGATCAGTGACAATGGCCACACGCTGTCGGTAACGCCCATCACCACCCACATGGACGAGGTGGCCCGCAGCGCACTCGATGCACGGGCAAAATCACTGATGGCCAAAGAGATCGCCCGTGTCAGCCTCAAACAGTCGATGGTCAGCGGACTGAAAAAGGACAACCCGAAAACCGCCGACTTGCTGAGCGCGGTCTTTTTCCTGCTGGAGGAGGCGGATACCCGCAGCTGGCGTACACTGCCGGCAACCATCAGCCTGGTGCGCATCCCCCTCGAAGCAGGACGCCATGAGATAAACATCTCGGTCATCGGCGCTGCCAACAACCCGGACATCATGCGCCACTTCAATCTGCAGGTGCACAAGGGGCAAAAAATCTACGCTCGCATCGGCGCCAATCCGCCAGCTCGCTCAGAAGAAGCTGAACAGACTTTTCAGAAGAAGAAGCAGGAAGACCAGTAACGCCCCCAAAGCACCACCTTTGGAGTGATGGTGATCCTCGTTACCCGACGGTGGGTTGGAGTCGCCACTTGGAATATCGAGGTCGGTGGTTGCGCTCGCCCTCGGGTGGACACCCTTGGATTTGAAATATCCGCCCAAGCTGGAAGCTTCCGCCTTGACCTGAACCGTATAATGCCTCGGCGGAATCCGATATATATGGACAAAACGCGCAGTCAACGGAAAACCGGATGGGCCGTCGACTGGCAAGCCCGATTCCACACTGCCGCTGCCGCCATCGCCATAATCGATGGAGATGCTGCCGGTACAATCGCCAGGGTTCAACTCGCAGTAGCGACTGTTACCGGTTGTGCCACCCACGCTGACCTTGAATTCGTAACGGTCATCACCCAAAGCATTGACGGTGATGACCGGTTTCTCCAGCCGCATGGGTTGCCACTGGCCGATGGTCACCTTGACTCGCTTCTCGGCGGTTGCGCCAGTGTTGTCGTTGATATGGGCGACAACCATGTACTCGCCCGGTTGCGAGTAACTGTGCTTGAGCGTCACCGTCAAAATCCCGAGCGTTCCTTTTTGCTGCGCTGTCCCGTCACCAAAATCGAACTTGTAGGAATCGACCACACCCCTTGAACCGGCGATGCCTTTCAATATGAAAACGGTGGGGCTGCCGCCAACCAGCAGGCAATCATCGGCCACGAGCGCCCCTGGCTGACCACGCTTTGCCGACACGCAGTCCTGTCGCTGAAGCGATACCCGCAATGGCGCATTTGCGCCCGGCAGCGGGCCGGTCAGACTCTGTATCCAATCGAGATAATCGTGAATGCGGGTGAAACGGGCACGGCTCTGCTCAGCGCCCCTGATACACTCGTGACTGGAGGAAATAATGCCTATTGCACGGTTCCATGCATCGAATGCCGGGCCACCGCGGTCATGGGGACAAATCCGGCCCTGCACCGGAAAATCGGGAAGCTTGTCCTGCACAGCACAGAATGCGCCGGCTGGAACCGTCACCCCCGTATCGGTACAACGTGCCGACTCCACGACTCTGTAGAGGATCTGCCGCAGATTCCGCGAGGCGGGTACTGCGGTATACCGCCCCCTGATGCCATCCCAGCCCAACACGGTCATGCGCTCTCCCCGACCTGTTTCAGAAATCACTGCAGCCAACGCTTCCGAAACCGGCTGGGCAAGTTCGACCAAACCCACATCCGCCTGGCCAGTCTGCGGATCGAAATCGGGATGGATGTAGACATTGGCCACGGTGAGCCGTTGACCGCCTTGCTGCAAATCCGTGGTCTGCACCAACGCCAAGATTTCTGCTGCCTGCCGCGGTTGTCCATTACGCGTTTTCAAGCAACTTGCTGAAGTCAACAACCATTGTGGTGCAACAATCACGGCACCACAGATCAGCGCTGCCTGATTGGCCTGTTCCGGTTGGATGCGCTCGAACGGTGGATTGATATTCGCCAACGCCCCGGACTCAACTTCGCGGACTCGGGCAGCATCGAGTAATGCCGCCGTAGAAGGCCAGGGGTTACCAACGACCGGTTCGCCGTACTCCGCAATACGTGGCTGTGGCGCAATGCTGGCCTGCGCTGCCGCCGTGACAAGGAGGAAGAGTAACAGCAATGACCTCTGAACCCTGAAGAAAAAACACCGCATCTGTCCACCTCCACGCAGCAATTCGATTCCAATCAC
>CAZTJP010000109.1:0-7066 GCA_964613895.1 uncultured Thiotrichales bacterium
GATAACCGGGGGGTATTGGCGGGTGGAAAGCCGGGCTTTTGAATCGGCCAGCGTGAATTCGCCGTGCAGGCGGGTATACTATGGCAGCTTTGTTCGACAGGAAACCGCCATGTCCCGACCTCATCGTCCCGCTTCTGGCCTGCTCTCGTCCCCGCTGCAGTCAGCGGATGAGTCTGGTGCTCACCACGCCGAATTGTCACGGTGGCAGGAGCGACTGATTGCCGGCGCCCTGTTGCTGTTGATGATCGCCACCCGGTTTCACCATTTGGGCTCGGCCGTGTTGTTGCCCGATGCCTCTTGGGCGATCTTTTTCGCCGGCGGTTTCTACCTCGTCCGCTGGGGTTATTTGGGGCTGTTTCTGGCGGCCGCGGCGCTCATCGACTACCTCGCCATCACCCGTTTTGGTGTGAGCAGTTACTGCATTTCAGCGGGTTATGTCTGGCTGGTTCCGGCCTACGGCGCCCTTTGGGCTGGCGGACTCTGGTATCGGCGCGGTTTTCATTATGATGGTCGCAGCCTGCTGCGGCTGCTGGCTTCGTCGGTGCTCGCCACCGCAGCCTGCTTCGTACTCTCCAATCTGGGATTTGCGTTGTATTCCCGTAACGTTCCCAGCCAGTCGCTGGTCAGCTACTTCCAGCAGGTGGCGCATTATTTCCCCGGCTTTCTGATGGCCACGCTGGGTTATCTGGCATTTTTCGCCCTCTTGCACCTGCTGGTCACCGTGTTGCATGGCAAGGCAGTGCAGCGGCGCCTGTCAGCCCGATAGCGACGGAAGACAGCGTCAGTCACGTTCGCCGGACGATTCATTCAGTACCAGCTCGACCCGGTTGTTGGCGGCAGCGATGCGGTTCCATTCACCCGCCGTGACACCGCTGTTCTCATCGGGATAGAGCATCATCGGATCACGGTCGCCAACGGGTTGTACCGACACGCGAATGCCACGTTCGCCATTGGCGAATGGCGAATTCTCCATGAACATCGCAAAGGGCAGTGACATCTGTCCGGCACCCAAGGCATCGGCAACCGGTCTGGCGATATTACAGGCGGACAACGGAGTATCCGGCGGTGGCAACCGCTTTCTGCCGGTCGAATCGGTCACGGTGCAAAACCGGCCCTGGTGGATGCGCAGGTGGACGGTGCCTTTGAAACCGGCTTCGCCGAGCAGGGTGGTCAGAGTACGAATCCGCTCCAGACGCTTGTCAGCCAGTGCCTGTTCCTGCAACGGATAGCGTAGTTGCTGGTTGATCGCCCAGCTCACCACATCGAGCAGACGGGCGTTGTGAGCGGGGGTGTGGCTGGCGGTGTTTTTGTGCAGGTTGACCGAGGCAACCGCCACGGGTTGCCTGGGTGTTTGGGAGGGTCGTTGCGGCATGCCCGAATACAGCAGCCAGCCAATGCCCAGCACTGCGGACGCTGCCAGCATGGTCGGTAGCCAGTGTGTTTTTCGAGCACTGTCCGCTGGCTTCATCGGTGACGGTGACGTGCCTGAGGTGCCATTGTGTTGCGTACAGGCCTGTTCCACCAGCGTGGGTAATTCCGACCGCAGTTTGCCGAACTCTTCACGAATCAACAGCCGCATCAGCGTGGCTGTCTGACGCGGGTTGGGCGTCGTGGCGGGCGATGGTGTCTGGCGGGCGGCGCTGCTGACTGGGGAGGGCTCGGCGGGCCGGGGATCGAAGATGCCGAGTTGTTCGAGCCGTCCCGAGAGATCGATTTCCGCCAGTGAGTCCTTGCTCAGCACGTCCACCGCACCCAGTGCGCGTGCCTGGCGCAGATAGTCGATGCCCGAACGGGTGGTGAACATCATGACCGGAATCGCGGCTGTGCGAGGATTCGATTTGAGTGCCTTGAGCGCCTCGAAGCCATCCATGCCGGGCATGTTGTGGTCGAGGAAGATCACATCCGGCTGGTCATACCGGAGCATGTCGAGCGCCGCTTCGGCCGAGGCCGCCACCCGGGTATCGAGGCCTTCACGTTGCAGTATGCTGGCGAGTACCTTGCGGGCGACGGCCGAGTCATCGACGATCAGTGCGCGCGCCGTGCGTTTATTGGGGGCATGTCCTGTCATTGGGCTGTAGCAAAGTCGGTCATCGTGAAAGCGGAGCACTCATTCCAGATTACCGACCATTTAACAGGCTTATGCCGGAAAATAACGTGAACTGGCTCTGGCTTTGGCTGGCGCGGGTAGTCTGTGGGCCGATGCCCGGCAGGGACGAAAGCGTGCCATAACGCAATAACGCAAGCCTGACCCCGAGCAATGACCCCGAGCTGTGGGGGTGCCCGGGTGGGGGCTCCGGTGGGTCAGGCGATGTTCAGGGCGGCGTGGATTTCGTCGATGGCGAGCTTTTCTTCCTCGCTGAATTCGACACCGCCAAAGCCAAGGATTCCGCCTTCGCTGGCGGCGTGGGCGACCTTGTCGGCGATCTGTTTGACCCAGTCCTTGTATTCGCCGGCTTCTTCGGGCGTGGATTTTTCTGCCAGCAGGGTGTTGGCCTGACGACAGATCTTGACGACTTCTTCCTTGAACTCCGGCGGCTGGAGTTTGAGCAGCGGACTGCTGAACGATTCGATGGAGGATTTTTCCTTGTCCTTGAGTCGCGATTCGAGGATGCCTTGAATCAACTCATTGTCCGGATAAGCCTTCAGCGCACCGAGCGTCTGGCGGGCGATCTCGAAGGATTCCTTCATGGTGCCGAGGCCACTCTTGCCGACCACCATCACTGCCGCGCCCACCAGCATGGGCACGTCCATCAGGGTTTGCCATTCTTCCTGGGTGTAGTCTTTTTTGCTGGACATGTGATCTCCTGTTGGTTATCTGTTCGGGATGTGCCACAAAGGTCGCCACCAGGGAATGAGGCGGGTTCTGTGGTTGTCCAGGATTATAGTCACGGCAGCAGGGGTATGTGATGACAAATGTAAAATCCCGCCGGCAGTTGTTGGTGGATGCCGCTGTCGAAACCAGTCGGCTGGGGCTCAATCACGGCATGTCCGGTAATCTGAGCCTTCGCGAAGACGACGGTTTCCTGATCACGCCGTCGGCCTGTCCGCACGAGCGATTGACCGCGCAAGACATTGTCGCAGTGTCCTGGGACGGTGCCTGGACGTCGGCTCATCGCCCGTCCAGCGAATGGCGCTTTCATCGTGACATCTATCGGCATCACAGCGATGCCGGCGCGGTTATTCATACGCATTCGCCGTGGTGCACCACACTGGCTTGTCTGGAGCGGGAGATTCCGGCTTTCCATTACATGGTCGCCATGGCGGGCGGGGACTCGATCCGCTGTGCGGATTATGCGCTGTTTGGCAGCGAACAGTTGTCGGTCAATATTCTGAGTGCCTTGCGGGATCGCAAGGCCTGTCTGATCGGACACCACGGCATGGTCTGCTTCGAGCGTGATCTGCGCTCTGCGCTGGCATTGGCAGTAGAGGTGGAGCATCTGGCGCGGTTGTACGCCCAGGCCTTGCCGATCGGCGAGCCCTCGCGTCTGAGCGGGCAACAGATGACGGCGGTTTTGCAGGCGTTTGCCGGTTACCGCCGGCAGGGCTGATCAGTCGTCGAGGTTGGCCGGGCAGAGCACGTTGCGCATGGTGCCGACCAGCGTCAGCAGCTGATCATTGCGGATCTTGTGATAGACCTTGTTGGCTTCCCGGCGCGAGGAGACGATGTTCTTGTTGCGCAGGATTTCCAGATGCTGGGACACATTGCTTTGCGCCGCGCCGACTTTTTCGACGATCTCGCCCACCGACAACTCGCTGTCGCCGAGCGCGCAGATGATCTTCCAGCGCAGCGGATGGGCCATTGCCTTGAGCGCATTGGCGGTCAGGGCGCTGCTCTCATCGGAAGGCGTGTTGTCGTCAGCCATCTTGGGATTCCTCTCGAATGTAGCCCGTCATGTCTTTTGCGATACAGATTATATCGGTAATTTCACCGTTGGTGTCCTTCAGCGCGGTGCGCGAGAACAGAATCGGGATCTCCCGGCCATTGCTGTCGATGAAGCGGGCGTCGATGGCGCTCAGCGCACCGGCACGGATCAGGGCTTCCAGCCAGGTGCCGAAGAATGCCTGTGACTGCTCATCCGTTTCCTCGATGAAGACATCGCCGATGGTCAGGCCGACCAGATCCTTTTCCTCGTATCCCAGCATCCTGCAGGCGGCCTGGTTGACCGATTTGATCACCCCTTCGCGTGTCAGCACCAGCAGCGCCTCGCCCATGGTGTCGATGAGGCTTTGCAGATAGCGCCGTGAGGCTTCCAGTTCGGCAGTCCGCTGGCGCACCTTTTCCTCGAGTACCTGGTTGAGTTCGCGTTCCTTTTCGATCAGCCGGAAGTAGGCGCTGATCTTGTTGAGCAACAGGTTGTCGTCGATTGGTTTGAGCAGGTAGTCGACCGCACCGAGCTGGAAACCCTTGCGCTGGAATTCGTCGGCCTTGAATGCAGCGGTGAGAAAGATCACCGGAATATCACGGGTGCGTTTGCGCAGTTTGAGGATGGCGGCGGTTTCGAAGCCATCCATGCCGGGCATTTGCACATCGAGCACGATCAGGTCGATATCCGGTGTTTTGACAGCCAGGTCGATTGCCTGTTCGCCGGAGGTGGCTTCGAGGATTTCGACGTCCATGTGCCGTTTGATCAGGCTGCGCAGGGTGAACAGATTGTTCTCGTTGTCATCGACGATCAGCAGCTTGAATCCGGAATAGCGTTTCATGCGGTTTCGGTCCTCTCTCGCAGCCGGGTGAGCAGCTGTTGCAGGGTGGCATCATCGGTATGCCGGGGTAGCCACAGCGCCGCAGCGGGTGGTTGTTCGTCACCAAGAATGACAACGGGGGGATGCGAGGCGTCGGTACGCATGGCGAAAGCGGTTTCGATCGCGGTCGCGGCGCTGTCGGGCACGAAAAGGATATCGTATTGTTCTTCGGCGAGATTTTCCAACGCTTCTTCCTCATCGAAGGCGCCAGTCACCTCAAACCCCTGTTTTTCCAGCCGGCCGGTCAGTTCCAGCAGAGTCTTGATATCCGGTTCGAGCACCAGTGCCCGCTGTCCCGAGGCCGGAGCGGGTGCAGCAGAAACGCTGGTACGGTCGTCCGGCGCGGCAGGCTGTGGTGGCGCTTGCTGCATCTCCGGTTCGGGGTCTGCTGGCATTTCCGCGGTTTGTCCGTTGATCTCCTTGGGCAGCAGCAGGCAGAAAGTGGCCCCCTGATCGGCTTCGCTCTCCAGGGTGATCCTGCCGCCCAGCAGGCGGCTCAGTTCGCGTGAAATGGTCAGCCCCAGGCCGGTGCCGCCATAGCGCCGGTTGGTGGCGCCGTCGGCTTGTTGAAAGGCCTCGAAAATATGCTGTTGCTGGTGTTTGGGAATGCCCCGGCCCGTGTCGGAGACACAGATCCGCACCGGCAGCTGCGGGTCATCGGTACGGGACAGGCGGACGGTCACCGCGCCCGAGTCGGTGAATTTCAGTGCATTGGCGACGAAGTTTTTGATGATCTGGGCCACCTTGTCGGCATCGCTGCGGATGGTGGTGATGGCGTCGTCATCGATGGTCAGCATCAGCGGCAGGGATTTTTCCTCGAACTGGGGCGCGACGATTTCGCGGATTTCTTCCAGCAGTCGCGGCAGCTCGACCGGTTCGACCTGAATGGTGCAGCGTTCGGCTTCGATGCGTGACAGGTCGAGGATATTGTCGATCATGGTTTTCAGGTCCGCGCCGGCCTTGTGGATGACGGATGCCTGCTGACGTTGTTCTTCGGTCAGCGGTGGATCCTTGTCGTCCACCAGCATTTTCGACAGCAGCAAGACCGAGTTGAGCGGTGTGCGCAGTTCGTGGCTGACATTGGCCAGAAACTGGGATTTGTAGCGGTTGGAACGTTCCAGCTCGGCCGCGTGTTTGCGCAGTGCGCGGTTGTTGCGCACGTGCTGGTCGGCGAGTTGGTTGAGTGTCTTGGCCAGTTCACGCACTTCGTTCGGCCCCCGTTCCGGAATCTCTGCCTTGCTGCCAGAGAGTGTCCGGCGCAAGTTCTGCGTCAGCAGTTTGCGATAATGCTCCAGTTTGCGGGCGACGAAATGGGCGGCGAGAATGACGGCAAGCACCAACACGGCGATGATGGCCAGCACGCGCAGGAAGATTTCATTCTTGAAGGCGTTGACCGGGGAGGGGTCGACGCGCCGTCCCACCCACAGGGGTTTGCCATCGGTGGTGGGGAACATGGGGATCCAGATCACCGGGTCGCCATCACGCGGGTTCCACAGCGCCGCCTTGTTCTGGGTGAAGATTTTGTCCAGTCCGGGGAAGTCCTTGAAGGCGCTGTCGGAGGCGTTCGCCGGGCGCGCGTATTTGAGGTATTTGCCATCGTGGAAGACCCAGTAGGTTTCGCGGTAGGCGCGCGCCAGTCCACGGATGTCGACGCTGATGACGACGGCGCCGACGGGGGGCTGGAAGTCGTATTCGTAGACCGGGCTGGCGAGTCGCAGGTACAGGTTGTCGGGGCCGTTGCTGTCGACGTTGTGGTGAATCGGGCTGGCCAGTGTCCGGCCGGAAGGTTGGTGAATGGTGGCCTGGAAAAAATCTTTCTGCAGCGGGTCGTGTTGTTGATGGTCTTCTTCCCAGAGCCCGGATTCGGGGTCGCGCATCAGTCGCCACAGGGGGTGGCCCTGGGGGTCGAGGAAGACGATGTTGGTGATGTCTCGCTGGTCGCGAAGGACGCGGTCGAGCCAGGCCAAATAGAGGTCGCGTTCCTGGTCTTCGGCATACTGCTGGCTGTGTTTGCGGCTTTGCAGCATGCCGGGCTCGGGCAGTTTGGCAAGCAGGCGGACGGTTTCGTTGCGGCTGGCGATGTGTTCGTCGATATCACGAAAGTCGGCGCGCAGGTTCTGTAGATGGGCCTGGTGATAGAAGCGCTCCGATTGTTTGACGATCATCGGCATGTTGACCAGAATCATCGCCGTCAGCGGCGCGAGACCGAACAGCAGCAGCAGAATCAGAATCTGGCGGCGCAAAGGCATGGATGCAACACATCGATGGAGACGCCAGCATCATACCACCGTCACCCCTTTCGGGCCCGCACCGGGGTCAGGCT
>CAZTJP010000110.1:0-2957 GCA_964613895.1 uncultured Thiotrichales bacterium
AGGGCGGCTCAGCGGCTCAACGAATGGTGCGTCACGTCACCTACTGACGCGTCAGATTCAACCAGCCATCACAGCAAGCCCGGACGAGCGATTCGTCCGGGCTTTTTTTGTTGAAACGCATTAGCCCGAATTTCTCACAGGGTCGCGAACGCCAGTCATCACACCACCTTGAGCGGCCTCGCTACGCGACCCTGTGACAAATCCGGATTAGGTCGATATAGCTGTGCAAGCAATTCAGTTTGGTGGCATGTCACGTTGGGTTATCCCAGAATGACCGGACGGTCGGGTAATTCATTGCGATCATCCGGCCGCGGTGGAAACAGCGGGATCATCCGTTTCTCGATTTCCGCAATACCCAGCAAAACTCCCTGTTCGAACGCGCCCCGAGCGAATTTCTCCTCCATCGCCTTGCAGATTTCACGCCATTGAGGTTCATCCACATGTGGGTTCAACCCACGGTCGGCGACGATCTCCACGCGCCGGTCCGCCAGCAACAGATAGATCAACACGCCGTTGTTCTGTTCGGTATCCCAGATACGAAGCTCCGAAAAGGCTTCGATGGCCCGTTCGCGTGCCGGCTCGTTTCTCAACAGTGCGCGCAGATCCAGCGCCGATTCGACGGCGAAACGGATTTCGCCGCTATGTTTGTGTTCGGAAGCCTGAATGGCCGACTCGATTCGTTGCAGTGAATCAGGTGGAAAACAACGCCGAACCATCCAGGCGGGATACACCAGATGTTTGATGAGTCTGCCAATCATCACCAACTCCCCGAGGCGCCACCGCCGCCGAATCCGCCGCCGCCACCGGACCATCCGCCGCCTCCGATGCCGCCCCCGCTCGGCCAGTTGCCCCCAAATCCGCCGCCGTAACGCCCCCCTGTGCCGGGAAAACTGCCGCGCCCACCGCTGCTCAATAGCAGCACCACCAGGAATACGATCAGGCCGGTGATCAGGCTGGCAACCAGCGCCGAGCTCAGTAGCCAGAAGCCACCGCCGGCCAATCCGCCCGCAATGGTTGCACCAGGAATACGCCCGAAGATCGAACGAACCAGCGGGCCGAAAAAAATCGCGAAGAAGAATACAATGGGCAAAAAACCCTCCAGTGGCGACGAAGATGCTCGTCTTGCCCCGGGATTGGGGGGTGGCAAGGGTTCACCTTCGATCCGGCGGGCCAATAGCTCGACACCGTTCTGGATACCCTGGCCGAATTTTCCACGACGAAATGCGGGTGTGATGTACTCCTCGATGATGCGTTTGGCGGTCACATCGGGAATCGCACCTTCCAGCCCGTATCCCACCTCGATACGAACCCGGTGATCACGCAGGGCGACCAGCAGCAATACCCCATCGTCCACGTCCTTGCGGCCCAGCTTCCATTTCTCGGCAACCCGGATGGCGTATTGTTCGATGGTTTCGGGACGAGTCGTATCGACGATCAGCACGGCGATCTGACTGCCATGCTCAGCCTCGAGCTGCCGAATGCGAGTTTCGATAGCCTGAATTTCCTCCTGGCTGAGTGTGCCGGTCAGGTCGGTGACCGGCGCGCGCAGTTCGGGAACCGGCTGTTCTCCGAACGCCAGCACTGGCGCCAACAGCAACAGGATGAGCAGAATGCGCAGAGGCATCAATCCTCCGTCGAAGTCACGGGAGGAAGGCTAATGCTGACTGGCTGGCTGACCAAAATCCACCGTGGGTGGCTTGGAAATGGCCGCCTCGTTTTCAACCGAGAATGAAGGCTTGGTTTTGTAACCAAAAAGCATCGCAGTCAAATTGGTAGGAAATTTGCGAACGATGAGATTGTATTCGCGCACCGCCTTGATGTAGCGGTTACGCGCCACCGCAATCCGGTTCTCGGTGCCTTCGAGTTGCGCCTGCAAATCCCGGAACACGCCATCGGCCTTGAGCTGGGGATAGTTCTCCGCCACCAGCAGCAACCGAGACAGCGCCGAACTCATCTTGCTCTGAGCCTCCATGAAACGGTTGAAAGCATCCGGGTTGTTGATCAGTTCCGGTGTCGCCTGCATCGCGCCGATACGGGCGCGCGCATTGGTGACTTCAGTCAGCACCGCTTTTTCATGGCTGGCGTAACCCTTGACTGTATTGACCAGATTGGGAATCAGGTCCGCGCGTCGCTGGTACTGGTTGAGCACTTCGCTCCAGGCGGACTTGATGCTTTCATCGGTAGACTGCAAGGCATTGTATCCGCAGCCCTGCAACATCATCACCGCCAGCAGCAGCATGATTCGGGTAGCATACTTGAACATTGCAAAAACTCCTCGAGATCTTTTTCTTTTCACTATCCAAGTATAGCCGATTCCCCTTCTCTACTGTTCCCCCGCGGCCTTGAGTTGTTCATAGGAAACCTTGCCATAGCGGAATTCCTGCACCGAGAGCAAGGCCAGCACCAGCCCGACAGGCCCGAACAGCAGTCCCAGATCGAACCCTTTGAGCGACAGATAACCGCTCACCAAAAACACCAGTATCGAACTGGCGATGAAAAACGCCGAACGGCCATAATGATGGCTGATCCGGCCGGTCTGCAAGGCCTGGCGGGCGCTGCTGGCCTGAATCGCGGATACTTCATCGCTCCAGTGGCCGCCCTGTCCGGAACCACCCCGTAACCGATCGAACCGGCTTTTGACCAGTGGAACGATGAAACTGAAAGCCAGGCCAGCCAGCGCTGCGCCCAGCCACCATGAAGTCGATAGTAGTGCCTGCATTTTGATTTTCCGTTCGATTGTGATTGCTCGAATACCCGCGCAGGGTAACGCAGCCTGTTCAACAAAACCGTGCGGAAACGCAGAAAGCCGCCTATTCCGCTTCGAGCCGAAAACCAGTATACCCAGTATGGGATATATGCAGGGTCAGAAATACTATCCTAAAAGTTATAGGTAACCTGTCGGTGATCGCCGACAGACGCCCCTGCCAGTGAAAACTGTAGCTCGGATTTCTCACAGG
>CAZTJP010000110.1:3057-7060 GCA_964613895.1 uncultured Thiotrichales bacterium
TCTCACAGGCAGAGGTCTGGTCAACCAGTATTGTATTGATTAAAGAGGTAAGACAATGGGACAACTGATGTTTCCGAACGCTCCACAAGGCTGGAGCATGGAACAGGCGGAAAAGAGAGCCAGGGAACTGGGCATCGAACTCGATGAGCAAGGATGGGAAGTGATCCGGGGTTTGCAAGACTATTTTGCCACGCACGAATTTGGCAACCGACGTGAACTGCGTGATGCGCTGGACGAAAAATTTCATCGTGTGGGCGGCATCAAACGGCTGTTTCAGATGTTTCCGGGTGGTCCGGTGGCTCAAGGGGCCATAATCGCAGGATTCGAACCGCCCGCGGGCAGCATCGACAAGTCATTCGGCAGCGTCGTCTGATCGCGCCTGGAAAGCGTCATCAAAAAAGGGCGTCGGGACTTGAAGTCCGGCGCCTTCTCTCTGCCTGCATCATTTCGTCAGCAGCGATACATCCCGGACGCTTCGCCGGAGTAGTCTTTGGTCTGGCTTGTGTCTTTCCATGAAATCAAGCATCAAATGTCGCACCTCGGGATACAAAAGTGATTGAATATGGCCGGCTCCAGGCTGAAGGTGAAGTAATTTGGGCTCGCGTGCCGCATGATACAGCTGGCGGGCATGATCAGGAGGAACGATTTTATCGTTGAGGCCATGTAGCACCAGGACGGGGATCGGGCTGATCCTGTTGATGCTTGACAGTAAATCAGGCTGATTGGTGAACAGCAACTTCAATGCACCACTGAATGGGCGCAGCAGCAACAGGTCGGACATCTTTTCATGGGCAATCAGACGAAACCCGGCAAAAGCGCTGTCGATGACCAATGTACGCACTGGCAGTCTGCCTTTGTAATCGGCGACCGCTGCGATTGCGAATGCACCACCCAGACTTTGTCCAAACACCGTTAAATTTCTTTCACGTTTGTCCAGTTTGGAGTCCAGCAATGCCATCACAGAGGAAAAATCTTCAATGCTGTTTTCTATTGTCGGACTGCCAGTCGATTTGCCATAACCTCGGTAATCATAAAGCAGCACGTTGTAATGTCGTGACGGCAACCAGCTCACTGAAGCAATGTGATAACTGATGTTCTGGGCATTACCATGCAAGAACAGAACCGTACCCCGCACAGGTTTTCGTCCCTTGAGCAACCATCCATGCAACATGGCACCATCTTTGGTGGGGATAAAAATGTTGCTGTAATCCAGCCCCAGTTGGTCCGGTGACAAGGCCAGCTTTCGATCAGGCACGAAGAACAGGCCAGAGCACCCGGACAGACAGGCCGAACAGAGCAGCAACAGAGAAACCAGAATCGAAGAAACACGCATGGGAGGGGTTGTGGTGGGCAGGGTGAACCCGTTTGGCTCGAATTGACAGGCTGAGGAACATCTAATATAACCTTTGTTCCCTTTCAATTGAACAAGGAATATGTCATGAAAAAAATATTCTCTGCCTTGCCACTGGCAGGACTTCTGGCAGTCCCGTTCGCCGCCATGGCCGATCACGGCGCGGGCTGTGGTCTGGGACAACAGATTTTCGCCGGCCAATCCGGCCTTGGACCACATGTTCTGGCCGCCACCACGAATGGGATTTCTTCGAACCAACTGTTTGGATTGAGTTTCGACAGTCTCGGCTGTAATGGTGAAAGTATGATCACCGCCTCCTACCAGCAAAATATCTATGTTGCAGGGAATATGGATAATATTGCGCGGGATGCAGCACGTGGTGATGGCGATCACCTTCAAGCCCTGGCTGACCTGTTATCGATCGACAATGGCGACAAGGCTGCATTTTTTGCATTGGCCCAAGCGCATTACGACGAACTTTTCGTGGATGGTTCCGCCGATGCAAAGGAATTCATGAGCCGCTTGGGTACGGCCATGGCCACAGAGCCTCGGCTTGCCAAATACACCACCCGATAGCTGCAAATGGAGTTAAACATGAAAAAATCTTTGACAATTCTGGCGTCTATGGCGCTGATGACGGCATCTGGCGTACATGCGGCTGAAACCGGAGCAGGTTGTGGTCTGGGTGCTCAGGTAATGGACGGAAAGTCCGGGAAGGGAGCCAATATTGCTGCTGCACTCCTGAACAACCTGGTGGTTCCCAATACCATATTCATGACAACGGGAGATGGCATGATGGGTTGTGACCCTACGCAGACCGTCGAACGTGAACAGGCCAGGAAAATCTTTGTGGCCTCCAATATGGACAAGTTGACGATCGATGCAGCTCAGGGGAAAGGCGCGCACCTCGATGCCCTGGCTCATCTGATGGGCATTGAGGATAACGACATGAAGGCGTTCCAACGTATGGCACAAAGCCGGTTCGATAAGCTGTTTGGCTCAGGAGAAGCTGACCAGGTATTGGCCGCTATTGATCAGGCCATGTCGGATGATGCGGCCCTGGCCAAATACGTTTCTCGGTAAGTAACATCGATAACTGCTCGAAGCCCGTCATTTGACGGGCTTTTTTGTTCCCAACATGTATCGTTTTCCGTCAAGGCAAATTTTGTGGCTCCTGTTGGCAGTAACCCTGCCTGTTTGGCCGGCCGATGGGCCACTCGATTCCGCATTGGCACATGGGGATTTCGACCTGGCGGCCAGTCTTGCGCGTCAACGACCGGAATCTCCCCTTTTCCGGCTGCTGAAGGCTGCCCGGGATCTCCACTTATCCAGTCAGCCAACCTGGCGAGTACTGCTTCATTACCATAAGAGAATCTCCGGTGGCTGGCATAGTGAAGTCGATGCACCCTATTTTTTCATGTCTCGAGAAGGCAAGCACAGCCCTTCCCGCGAACTGGAAGCGACCCTTGCTGCAATGTTCGCAAAACAGCCGCGAAAGCCGATGAGACTGATACCTGCGTGTCGTTTCGTGGCTCGTCGTCAATGGCTGGAAGAAGCATTGGGATCAGCCTCGGTGGATTTGCCCAAGCCGGACTGCCCCGAGTTCGATACCTACCGAAAGTTTTTTTCCAGTGATGAATTGACCCTGATTTTTCCTGCAGCCCACCCCAACAGTCCGTCATCAGCCTTTGGTCATACCTTGCTCAGACTGGATCGCAGTGGCCAAAATCCGGCGCTTCACATGTTGAATCAAAGTATCAATTTTGCGGCCGAGGTTCCTGAGGACGTCAATCCGCTGAGCTACGCATTTTCCGGCATCGGAGGCGGCTTCAAGGGGAAGTTCCATATTTTGCCTTATCACATCAAGTTGCGTGAATATGGACAGGTCGACAACCGGGATATCTGGGAATATACGCTGGCGCTGGACCAGCGACAGATCGACCATATATTGGCGCATGCCTACGAAATGTTGATCGCTTGGTACAACTACTATTTTTTCCGGGAGAATTGCGCGTACCAACTGTTGTCACTGCTCGAGGCTGGTTTCCCGGAGCGGCGCCTGACCAATGATTTCCCTCTCTGGTCGATTCCCGTTGACACGATCAAGGCACTCGATAAGGCGGGTTTGATCAAACGCAGGCGCTACGTGGGCTCGTTGGGACGGAAAATCCGGCTGCGGCAGCACAACCTATCACCGAGTCAAGTCGAAATGGCTCAGGCATTTACACGGAGCGACCACCCAATTCAGTTTCCGGAGGGAAGCTATTCATCAGAGCAACAAGCTGAAACCCTGGATCTCGCCAGCGATTACCTGCGTTTCCGACGCCTCAACGGGGGTGGCCCTGTGACTCGTTTGAGCCACAGGGAAAGGCTCATATTGAAAAAACGGAGCGCGATCCGAACGGCAACTCGTGATCTCTCTCTACCAGTTCCCAGGTTTTCTCCCGACCAGGGACATGGAACAGCCCGTTTACTCTGGGCAGTCGAGTCTCTTCAGGGTGAGCATCAGGTGGAGTTCCAGTTTCGTCCCGCCTATCATGATTTTCTCGATCCTTCCCCGGGTTATGGGGATAACATCTCGATTGACTTTGGCAGTACCTCGATCGGGTTTCGGTCGGGTAAACAACCTTTTTTCAAACAATTCACGCTGCT
>CAZTJP010000111.1:0-7052 GCA_964613895.1 uncultured Thiotrichales bacterium
CCAGCCGCCATGGGATGCTCGCCATAGACCAGCACCAGGCCGAAGTAACTCAGCGACAGTGCCAACCGCTGGTTGCGCCCGACCGCCCGCCCTTCGAGGTGCGCATTCAACAACAGCACAAAAGTGGGGTACAGAAACAGAATCAGCCGTTCCAGCCCGGCGGGTAAATACGCCAGTCCCTTGAAGTCCAGCAGGCTGGAGAGGTAATAGCCGAGCAGCCCGAGTCCGACCAGCATGCCCCAGTCTTTGCCATTGCGCGCGCCGGTGGCGTGTTTCCGACGCCACAGTGCCACCGTCAGGAAGAACGGCAACGAGAACAGCATTCGCAACGCCATCAGCGTAATGGCGTCGATCTGTTGTCCATCATCGCCATAGGCCAGCTTGACGAGAATCGCTTTCGACGAAAAGCCAAGCATGGCGAGCATCACCAGCAAGTAGCCGCTGAGGGGATGTCGCGTGAAACGGTCTGTCTGGTCCAAGGCAAGCCTCCGGTTGAGGCAGCCACGGATCCGGCGAGGAGGTCGATGATACCCGGCAGTCGCAACGGATGCGCGGCTGCCGGTGGGAAAGTCAATTCAGGCGCAAACGGCAGCGGCGGCTGGTCAGTCGCCAGTGCAGTCGGGTCATCAGGCCGCTTGCCGAAATGGGTAAAAGGGTTGTCGTTGAATACATGCGGCCACGGTATCGACATGGCGAACCCCGGTCAAGCGGCATCACCTGATCGATGACGGAAGACAAAGATGAATCCCAGGGCTATACTCCCGTTTTTTGCAGTTTTCCGACGAGGATGGAGCACGCATGTTTAGCGCCGATATGACGATTGCCGGTTACGACGACGAACTGAAAAAAGCCATCGACGACGAGGCCCGCCGACAGGAGGAGCATATCGAGTTGATCGCCTCGGAGAACTACACCAGCCCGAGGGTCATGGAGGCGCAAGGTTCGGTGCTGACCAACAAGTATGCCGAGGGCTACCCCGGCCGGCGCTACTACGGTGGCTGCGAAAATGTCGATGTCGCCGAGCAGCTGGCGATCGATCGCGCCAAACAACTGTTCGGCGCCGATTATGCGAATGTGCAGCCGCATTCGGGCTCGCAGGCCAATGCGGCGGTGTACATGGCCTTGCTGCAGCCGGGCGATGTGGTGTTGGGGATGAGCCTTTCCGAGGGCGGTCATCTGACGCATGGTTCCAAGGTGAATTTTTCCGGCAAGCTGTACGAGGCGCATCAGTACGGTCTCGACCCGGCCACCGGCGAGATCGATTACGCCCAGGTCGAGGCGTTGGCGCGCGAGCACAAGCCGAAGATGATCGTGGCCGGTTTCTCCGCCTATTCACAGGTGGTGGACTGGCAAAGGTTTCGCGACATTGCCGACGAGGTCGGCGCCTGGTTGATGGTCGATATGGCGCATGTTGCCGGGCTGGTGGCGGCGGGCGTCTATCCCAGCCCGGTGGCGATCGCCGATGTCACCACTTCGACCACCCACAAGACGTTGCGCGGCCCGCGCGGTGGACTGATCCTCGCCAAAAGCAATCCGGAGATCGAGAAGAAGCTTAATTCATTGGTGTTCCCGGGCACCCAGGGCGGGCCTTTGATGCACGTCATCGCCGCCAAGGCGGTGGCTTTCAAGGAGGCGATGGAGGACAGCTTCAAGGATTATCAGCAGCAGGTGGTGACCAATGCCCGTGCCATGGCCGAGGTGATGCAGGCGCGAGGTTACCGGATCGTGTCCGGCGGCACTCGTAATCACCTGTTCCTGGTCGATCTGATCGAGAAACCGATGACCGGCAAGGAGGCGGATGCCGCGTTGGGCGCCGCCAATATCACCGTCAACAAGAATTCGGTGCCGAACGATCCGGAATCGCCATTCGTCACCAGCGGGCTGCGCATCGGCACGCCGGCGGTGACGACGCGCGGCTTCGATGAGGCCGATTGCCGCGAATTGGCTGGCTGGATCTGCGATGTGCTCGACGATCACCAGAACGAAGCGGTGATCGCCGAGGTCAAGGAGAAAGTACTGGATATCTGCCGTCGTCATCCCGTTTATGGCCAATAATTCCTGACCTGCCGTGCACTGCCCGTTCTGCCATCACAAGGACACCAAGGTCATCGACTCGCGGTTGGCCGGGGAGGGCGAGCAGGTGCGCCGGCGGCGAGAGTGTGTGGCTTGCGGTGAGCGGTTCACGACTTACGAGACCGCTGAACTGAACATGCCGCGGCTGGTCAAAAGGGACGGTCGGCGGGAAGGTTTCGACGAGGAAAAGCTGCGGCGCGGCATTCTGGCTGCGCTGGAGAAGCGTCCGATCAGCACCGAAATGGTCGAGGAGGCCATCAGCCAGGTCAAGAAACGGTTGATCTCCAGCGGCAAGCGGGAGGTCGAAACCGCCAAACTGGGCGAGTGGGTGATGAACGAACTGATCCAGATCGATCAGGTGGCCTATATCCGCTTTGCCTCCGTCTATCTGAGCTTCGAGGACATGGATGCCTTCCGTGAAACCATCGAGCGTCTGGAACAGGATTTGTCTCCCGAGGCGCGTCGACATCAGATTCCATTGATCGATCCCGAGTGAACGAGCAGCCGCGCCTTCTGACCCAAGCCTCTGTATTCCTCCCTGAAGATGCTACGTGGATGGCGCAGGCCCATCGTCTGGCGGCGCGCGGACTGTATACCACCGATCCCAACCCGCGTGTCGGCTGCGTACTGGTTCGCGAGGGTGAACTGGTCGGTGTCGGTTTTCACGTGCAGGCGGGCGGGCCGCATGCGGAGGTGCATGCGTTGACCCAGGCGGGCGAGAAGGCACGCGGCGCGACTGCCTATGTGACGCTGGAACCATGCAGCCATCACGGCAAGACACCGCCCTGCGCCGATGCACTGATCGCCGCGGGCGTCAGCCGGGTGGTGGTGGCGATGGAGGATCCGAATCCACAAGTCTCGGGCAAGGGGCTGGCAAAGCTGCGTGACGCCGGCATCGAAACCGCAGTGGGTCTGATGGCCGAGGAAACAGCGCGGCTGAACCCCGGTTTCATCAAACGCATGCGCGAAGGCCTGCCCTGGGTCAGGATCAAGCTGGCCATGAGCCTCGACGGGCGCACCGCGATGGCGTCCGGTGAAAGCCAATGGATCACCGGCAAAGCGGCGCGGCTGGATGTCCAGCGTCTGCGCGCGCGTAGTTCGGCGGTGCTGACCGGCATTGGCACGGTGCTGTCGGACGATCCTTCGATGGATGTGCGGGTCGATGCCGATTTTCTCGGCGCCAGCGCCGCGCCACACCAGCCGCTGCATGCCATCGTCGATGCCCGCCTGCTGACGCCGGCGAATAGCCGGATTCTCTATAGCTGTGATAAGGTTTTGATTTTCCATGCACCCACGGCATTGGGGTGCTCGACCCACTATCCCAGGCAAGTCGAACTCATCGAAGTGCAGGAGGACAATGGCTATCTGGGGTTACGGGGTGTCCTGGCAAGGCTGGCCGAACACGAAGTCAACGAATGCCATGTCGAGGCCGGTTCGAAGCTGGCCGGCGGCTTGCTGGAAACCGGGTTGGTGGATGAGATCATTGTTTACATGGCGCCGCATCTGATGGGCGATTCGGCCCATGGCCTGTTTCATCTGCCGACGCTCTCCAGCATGCGCGACCGGATTGGACTGCACATCGAGGATATTCGTCCGGTGGGCAGGGATTGGAGAATAACCGCACGAGTAGAACACGAGTGAAGCCATGTCCACGATTGTCGCTGTAAGAAAGAACGGTCGGGCCTGCATTGCCGCCGACAGCCTGACGACGTTCGGCAGTTGCCGGCAGCCAGCCGATCTCGATGCCGATTCGGAAAAAATTCTTCAGCTCGATGACAATTTTCTCGGTATCGTCGGCAGCGCCGCGCATCATCTGGTGGTGCAGAGTGCCTTCGGGCAGTTGAAGAAACCCGATTTCTCCAGCCGTCTGGCGGTGTTCGAAACATTGCGCAGATTGCATCCGCTGCTCAAGGAGGATTATTTCCTCAATCCCAAGGACGATGAGGACGATGCCTATGAATCGACCCATATCGATGCATTGCTGGTCAACGACAGCGGCATCTACGGCATATTCTCCTTGCGCGAGGTGTTCGAATATACAGCTTACTGGGCGATCGGTTCCGGATCGGAATTTGCGCTCGGCGCGATGTATGCAGTCTATGACCAGTATGACGATGTCGAATCCATCGCCCGTATCGGCATCGAAGCGGGCGCCAAGTTCAATACCGATACCGCCTTGCCGATGACCTGTTACAGTGTGACTTTGCGTGATACTGAACACCAAACGCTGAGAGTCTGATGTTTACCGGCATCATTCAGGCGGTTGGCGCGCTGCGTTCACTGACTCCGCAAGGTGGCGACCAACGGATCGTGGTCGAAGTCGGTTCGCTGGATATGGGGGATGTGCAACTGGGCGACAGCATTGCCGTCAATGGTGTCTGTCTGACCGTCGTCGCCTTCGATGCCGAATCGTTCAGTGCCGATGTCTCCAATGAAACGCTGGCCCATACCTCGCTGGGGCTGCTGACGCCGGGTGCGCCCGTCAATCTGGAAAAAGCCTTGCTGCCGACGACGCGCCTCGGCGGTCATCTGGTCAGCGGTCACGTCGATGGCCTCGGCGAAATCCTGTCGCGCGAGGAAGACGGCCGTTCGGTGCGTTTCGAAATCCGCGCACCGGCATCGCTGTCCCGCTATATCGCCGCCAAGGGTTCGATCTGCGTCGATGGCATCAGCCTCACGGTCAACCGGATCGAGGGCTGTGATTTCTCGCTCAATATCGTGCCGCATACCCTGCAAGCCACCAACCTTGGCGCGGCTGTGGTTGGCGGGCGAGTCAATCTGGAAGTGGATATCATTGCCCGTTACCTGGAGCGTCTGCTCAGCGGCGCGGAAACCTCCGGTGACGAAGGCCTGACTCGGGACATGCTGGCGCGCGCAGGCTTTCCCGTCGGTGGCCCCTGAAGGACACACGCATGACATTCAACACGATAGAAGAAATCATTGCCGACATTCGCGATGGCAAGATGGTCATCATCGTCGATGACGAAGACCGCGAGAATGAAGGCGATCTGCTCATGGCAGCCTCGATGGTGCGTCCGCAGGACATCAACTTCATGGCTCAGTACGGGCGTGGTCTGATCTGCCTGACGCTGACGCCGGAACGTTGCAAGCAGCTCGATCTGCCGTTGATGGTGGGCACCTCGGGCGATGCGCAGGGCACCAATTTCACACTGTCGATCGAAGCGGCCGAAGGTGTGACCACGGGCATCTCGGCCTACGACCGCGCCCAGACCGTGCGGGCCGCCATCGCCCCCAATGCCAAACCGGAGGATATCGTACAGCCGGGCCACATCTTTCCACTGATGGCGCGGCCAGGTGGTACGCTGACACGTGCCGGCCATACCGAAGCGGGCTGTGATCTGGCGCGGCTGGCAGGTTATGAACCAGCGGCAGTGATCGTCGAGATCCTCAATGAGGACGGCAGTATGGCGCGCCGGCCGGACCTGGAGAAGTTCGCTGCTGAACACAATCTCAAGATTGGCTCGATCGAGGACCTGATCCATTATCGCATCCACAATGAAAAAACGGTCGAACGGGTTGCCGAAGCGGATATTCCCACCGAATTCGGTCTGTTCCACCTGATCGCCTACAAGAATCATATTTCCGGGCATGTGCACTATGCCCTGGTCAAGGGCGAGATCAGGACTGAAGACTCCATCATGGTACGTGTCCATCTGCAGGATGCGCTGGCCGATGTGTTGCCGATCGCATCCACCGATTTCGGCTGGCCGCTGCGTGACGCCATGCGGCGCATCGGGGAGGAGAGCGTCGGTGTCGCCATTGTCCTGCGGCAACCCGAATCCGAGGAACAGCTGATCGAACGCATCCGTCAGCTGGGTGAGCGGCATCACAAAGACGATGATGGCAGGGCTTCCGATCAGCCGGAGGATCTACGTACCTACGGCGTTGGCGCGCAGATTCTTTCCGACCTGGGCGTTCGTCACATGCGGTTGCTGAGCGCGCCCAAAAAATTCCACGCCCTTGGCGGTTTCGATCTGGTGGTCGATGAATATATCTGGGACGAAACGATTCCGCCGGGATCGGGAAATATTGATCTAGATCAATAGCACGCCCGGTGAGCCCGGTACGGTAGGGGTGTCCTCCGCTAGCCCCGGTTCCGCGCGCTCTGGCATGAAACGTCGACATCTGGATTCGAATGAAAGGGCATCGGCCCGCTCGACCATCGGCCGCAGTCCGTTGTTCTCTTCACTGCCGCTGGCCGAGTTCGAGGCCCTGGTGGCGCGGATGCAGATCAGTGAGCTGGGCGAGAACGAGACCCTGTTCGGTCAGCAGCAGCCGGCGGAGGAGTTTTTCTGGGTCCAGTCCGGCAAGATCAAGTTGGCGGTGACCTCTCCGGAAGGACACGAGAAAACCATCGATATCGTGTCCGCGGGCCGCACGTTCGCCGAAGCCATCATGTTCGATCAGCGTCCCCATTATCCAGTCGAGGCGATGGCGATTCGCCCCAGCCGGGTGTGGTGCGTCAATGTCGGTCAGTACAGCCGGATCCTGCGGGCATCGACCGATGCCTGTTTTGCGGTGATGGCGCAGATGAGTCGCAGGCTGCACTGGCAACTGGCGGAGATCGACCGGCTCACGCTGCACAACGCCACCTATCGGGTGGTTTGCTATTTGCTCGATCAGATCCCGCTCGAAGACAGCGACCAGCATTCCTCGGTGCTGGAACTGGACATTCCCAAGCACATCATCGCTTCACGTCTGTCGATCACGCCTGAGACCTTGTCACGGACATTTTCCAAGCTGATCGCGGCCAACTATATCGAAATTGTCGATTCACGCATCCTGCTCAAGGACATCGTCGAGCTGCGCAAATACGTCCACATCGATTCTCCTGTAAAACGCCCCTGCGAGTCACTTTCCGGTGCGCCGATCGATGTCTCCGCGCTGCGACGCGGACATTGAACGGGCTAGCAGCTTGATCAACATCAAGGAGGCTTCGGCGCCACTTCCCTAGAGTT
>CAZTJP010000112.1:0-7038 GCA_964613895.1 uncultured Thiotrichales bacterium
GCTGGCGTTCGGGACCGAGGGCCGCGCAGGCATAGTTAATACTACGTCGAGCCGCCCGACCGAGTGAACGCCAGTCAGCGTGCCGCATTGGGCTGTCGCAGTCGTGACCCTGTGAAAAATTCGGGCTGCCCTCCGCCAACCAGCTCACAATAACAGCCCGGGATTTGACGCCGGTCCAGTTATTCGCGTAGCCCGCTAAGGTTTCCCCATCCAGCGCCGATGACAGGGGGGAGGCAACGATAGGTACCAGCGCCACAACAATAACAATAAACGGCTGGACCGGATATCGGCATATAACAAGGACAACAATCCAGGGACCGGCACGTAGCCTTGAACGTCACTAACAATAATAATAAAGCGACTCGCCCGGAGCCTCATGGCTCCGGGCACTTCTTTTCGAAACCGCAACTGCCATGGACCAACTGCCGGGCCAAAACCATGGCATCTTCGCGCCCTGCTTTCGCCGGATAATAACGCTTGCGAATCCCCACCTCGTTGAATCCGTACTTGTGATAGAGCGCGATAGCCGCCCGATTGGACGCGCGTACCTCGAGAAACAGCGTTTCCACATCCAACACTTCCGCCGTCGCCAACAACCCCCGCAACAGCCGAGCGCCAATGCCCTGTCGCTGATAGTCAGGATCCACGCAGAGATTGAGTATGTGCCCTTCTCCCGCCGCCACCGACAAAATTCCGTAGCCCCGAATCCTGCCCGCACACACCTCGACCCAGCCTGGATACCCGACTCGAAGGCAATCCTCGAAAATCCCTTCGGTCCAGGGAAACTCGTAAGCACGCCGCTCGATCTCCAGCACGTGCGGCAAATCACCGGCTTCCATCCGGCGCAACCCGGGTTCCCCAATGATCTGGCCCGCCTCCGAAACCATCACTACCCGGCAGTAAATACCGACATCGCCAACTTGAGATCCTCCCAGGCCTTGCGCTTTTCCACCGGCCTGCGCAGCAGATAGGCGGGATGGTAGGTCACCACGAGGGGAATGCCCTGATAGCCATGCACCCTGCCCCTGAGACGGCCCACCGGCGCATCACTTTGCAGCAACGTTTGCGCCGCCACCCGCCCCACGACCAAAATGATCTTTGGCTCGATCAGCGCTATCTGCCGCTGCAAAAAGCCCAGACAGGCCTCGACCTCCTGCGGGTTCGGATCACGATTTCCCGGTGGCCGGCATTTGATCACATTGGCAATGAACACGCTGTCCCGTGACAATCCAGCCGCGGCCAGCATATTGTTCAGCAGCAACCCGGCCCGTCCGACGAAGGGCTCCCCCTGCAAGTCCTCCTGCTCACCCGGTGCCTCGCCAACGATCAACCAATCCGCCACCTCATCGCCAACCCCGAACACAACCCGATTTCGGGTTTGGCAGAGATCACAGTCCTGGCAAGCCAGCACCCGCTGCCGCAAGCCCGGCCAATCCAGCGTTGCGACATCGGGTACGGCCATATCTTCATCATCCGACTGAACCTTCTCGCCCGATGTGTCTCTGTCAGTCGGAGGCGCCTCCCGCCGAACCCAACGGGTGATACCGAGTGCATCGAGATAGGCAGCCCTGCGGTCCGGCTCCGGCATACAGCGTCACTCCCGGCTACACATCGCCATGTTGCGGGTGCGGCCTCGGAGCCACCATCGCCAACTTGTTGAGCGCATTCAGATAAGCCTTGATCGAAGCGACGACGATGTCGATATCCGCACCCAGGCCATTCACGATCCGCCCATCCTTCTCCAGCCGCACCGTCACCTCCCCCTGAGAGTCCGTTCCGCTGGTGATATTGTTCACTGAATACAGTTGCAGCGTGGCGCCACTGCCAACCAGCGACTCGATGGCCCGGAACGAAGCATCCACCGGCCCCGCGCCCTGCGCCGTCGTAACATGCACTTCACCATCGACATTCAACGTAATCGTCGCTGTCGGTTTCTCACCAGTCTCCGAACAGACCTTCATCGCCACCAGCTTGTAGATCTCCGACTCTTCCTGGCTCGACTCACTCACCAGCGCCTGCAGATCCTCATCGAAAATCTCATGCTTCTTGTCCGCCAACTCCTTGAAGGCCCTGAACGCCGCATTGAGCGCATCTTCCGATTTGAACTCATAACCCAATTCCGCCAAACGGGTACGAAAAGCATTACGCCCCGAATGCTTGCCGAGTACGATGCGGTTGTCACTCCAACCCACATCCGCCGCTCGCATGATCTCGTAGGTTTCACGCTTTTTCAGCACCCCATCCTGATGGATGCCGGACTCATGGGCGAACGCATTGGCGCCCACGATGGCCTTGTTCGGCTGCACCGGGAAACCTGTGATGCCCGACACCAAACGTGAACAGGGCACGATCTGTGTCGTATCCAGCCGGGTATCGCATTCGAACACATCCTGCCGGGTACGCACCGCCATCACCACCTCCTCGAGTGCGGCATTGCCAGCCCGCTCGCCAAGTCCGTTGATGGTACATTCCACCTGCCGCGCGCCATTGCGAACCGCCGCCAGCGAATTGGCAACCGCCAGACCCAGGTCGTTGTGACAATGCACCGAAAAAACCGCCTTGTCGGCATTCGGCACCCGCTCGCGCAAGGATGCGATCAGTGCTCCGAACTGAATCGGGATGTTATAGCCGACCGTATCGGGAATATTGATGGTGCTCGCGCCGGCGTCGATCACTGCCTCGATGACCCGGCAAAGAAAATCGACTTCCGAACGACCAGCATCCTCGGGCGAAAACTCCACGTTGTCGGTATATTGACGTGCCTTCTTCACCGCATGAACCGCCTGTTCGAGCACATCCTCGGGCGCCATCCGCAATTTCTCACGCATATGAATGGGCGAAGTGGCAATAAAGGTGTGGATGCGCCGGGACACTGCCGGCTGCAAGGCCTCTCCGGCACGCTCGATATCCCGGTCGAGGGCGCGCGCCAGACCGCAAACCGTACTGTCTCTCACCGCGCCGGCCACCGCCTTGACGGCCTCGAAATCCCCGGGACTGGCAATTGGAAAACCTGCCTCGATGACGTCGACACGCATCTTCTCCAGGGCCTTGGCGATACGCACCTTTTCATCCAGCGTCATCGAAGCGCCCGGACTCTGTTCTCCGTCCCGCAAGGTCGTATCGAAAATAATCAGTTGTTCGCTGCTCATCGCAATCTGCTCCGCAAGGGTTGAGGGAGTGTATCGTAGAAATCGAAATCAATGAATGCGTATGCGCCCCGCCGGGCTTACCCTGTCAGCCGCCCAGCGGCAGCAGAAACAGCGGATCGAGCAGATACAGGCGCGTGCCGCGAGTTGCGGAAAGAAAGGAATACCGATTGGAAATATCGAGCGCCATTACTGGAATATACGGAGGAATAGATGAAAAGCCAAGTACCGCTTCACGTTTTACGGCGTTTTCGCCACCGAAGCAATGCAGATACCGGCCCATAAACGGTATAGATCAAAAACCCGCTGAACAGCACTTTGGGAGGATCGAAAGCCAGCAGCATCAACACCACCACCGCGATCAGCACCACAAAGAACGGCACCTTACGGCGATAATCGATATCCTTGAACGTGAGATAGCGGATATTACTCACCATCAACGAACCCGCCGCCAGGGTGATCAGCATCGCCGGCACACGAAAAGTCTCACCGGCAATACCCACATCATAGCCAATCCACACCGTTCCCACGACGATGGCGGCCGCTGTCGGACTGGGCAGGCCCACGAAATAACGCTTGTCTTCGGCTGGAATCGCATTGAACCGCGCCAACCGCATCGCCGCGGTCGCCGTATAGAAAAAAGCCGTCAACCAGCCCAGCTTCGCCCAACCCGGCCCCACATCGTTGATATACATCAGCGACCAGTCATACATCACCAGCGCTGGCGCCAATCCAAAGGACAACAGATCGACCAGGCTGTCATATTGCGCGCCGAATGCCGTCTGGGTATTGGTCATACGCGCCAGACGGCCATCGAGCGTATCCAGCAACATGGCTGAAAAAATCGCAATCGCAGCGCCATGGAACCGCCCCGACTGCGCTGCGACAATGGCGTAGAACCCCGCAAACATCGACGCTGTCGTAAACAGATTCGGCAGCAGATAAATGCCGCGCGACCGCAACGTATCGTGGTTTTCGGAGCCCTTCATCGGGGTGGCGGCCTAATTCTTTGACTTGTCCACCAGCTTGTTGTCGCCAATCCACGACATCATGCCACGCAGCCGCTCCCCGACCTCCTCGATCAAATGCTCGCGGCCGAGACGCCGCTTGGCCTTCATGGTGGCGGCGCCCGTCATGTTTTCCATGATGAATTCACGCGCGAACTCACCGTTCTGAATCTCGTCGAGAATCTTGCGCATCTCCGCCTTGGTATCGGCATTGATCAGTCGCGGACCACGCGTCAGATCACCATACTCGGCGGTATTGGAAATCGAATAACGCATATTGGCAATACCGCCCTCGTACATCAGATCGACGATCAGCTTGAGTTCATGCAGACACTCGAAATAAGCCATTTCCGGCGCATAACCCGCTTCGACCAAGGTTTCGAAACCGGCTTGAACCAGGGCCGTCGTACCACCGCAGAGCACCGCCTGCTCACCGAACAGATCGGTCTCGGTCTCTTCGCGGAAAGTCGTTTCGATGATGCCGGCACGCCCGCCACCGTTGGCTGACGCGTAGGACAGTGCGATATCACGCGCCTGACCGGAAGCATCCTGGTAAACCGCAATCAGACTTGGCACACCGCGACCTTCGGTATAAGTCGAGCGCACCAGATGACCCGGCCCTTTGGGCGCAATCATGATGACATCCAGATCGGCTCGCGGCACGATCTGCTCGAAATGGATATTGAACCCGTGTGCGAATGCCAACGCCGCCCCCTTTTTGATGTTCGGCTCGATCAGACGGCGATACAACAACGCCTGGTGTTCATCCGGCGCCAGAACCATGACCACATCGGCACCCGCCACGGCTTCTTCGATCGACGCGACTTTCAGGCCCGCATTTTTCGCTTTTTCCGCCGAGGCAGAACCTTCCCGCAGCGCCACAGTGACATCGACGCCCGAGTCCTTGAGGTTGTTGGCATGTGCATGGCCCTGCGAACCATAGCCCACAATGGTGACCTGCTTGCTCTGAATCAGGCTGAGGTCGGCGTCTTTGTCGTAATAAATGTTCATCATGATGAAAGCGTCCTGAAATAAATTAGAGGATTGACAAATTCAAATGAGAGGATTCAGACCCGCAACGCCGTATCACCGCGTGCGATGCCCATGGAACCGGAGCGCACGATTTCGATGATCGGCGCCGGCTTGATCGCATCCAGAAACGAATTCAGTTTGCTGCCACTGGCAGTCAGCTCGACGGTATAGGCCCTGGGCGATACATCGATGATCCGGGCACTGAAAATATCGGCGATATCCTTGACGAAATAACGCGACTTCTCGTCCACCTCGATTTTCACCAACATCAGCTCCCGCTCGATATGTGGATGTTCATTCAGGTCCATCAGCTTGACCACATCGATCAACTTGTTGAGCTGCTTGATGATCTGCTCGACCACTTCTTCCGAGCCCCGGGTCACCAACGACAGCCGAGACAGGGTCGGATCATCGGTAGGCGCCACACTCAGTGATTCGATATTGTAGCCACGAGCAGAAAACAGCCCTGCAACGCGCGACAAGGCGCCGGATTCGTTTTCCATCAAGATTGAAATAGCGTGACGCATGGTTCTACACCAGAATCATTTCATTTTGCCCGGCACCAGCAGGCACCATTGGATACACGTTTTCTTCCTGATCGGTGATGAAATCCATGAACACCAGCCGATCCTTCATGGCGAATGCCTCCTTGAGTGCGGCTTCGACATCGCCCGGCTTGTCGATTTTCATGCCGACATGGCCGTAGGCTTCCGCCAGCTTGACGAAATCCGGCAAGGCATCCATATAGGACATGGCATACCGCTTGGCATAGAAAAACTCCTGCCACTGCCTGACCATGCCCAGATAACGGTTGTTCAAATTAATGATCTTGATGGGCAGTTGATACTGCTTGCAGGTCGACAACTCCTGAATATTCATCTGGATACTGCCCTCGCCTGTGACGCAAGCCACCGTCGCCTCCGGATGCGCAATCTGCACCCCCATCGCCGCCGGCAAACCGAATCCCATGGTGCCCAAACCGCCCGAATTGATCCAGCGGCGTGGCTCATCGAAGCGATAATACTGGGCCGTGAACATCTGATGCTGACCCACATCGGAAGTCACGAACGCCTCGCCAGCCGTCACCTCGAACAACTTCTCCACCACGAACTGGGGCTTGATCGTCACGCTTTCCCGATCATATTTCAGACAATCCGCCGCCCGCCACTCGTTGACCTGTTTCCACCAGTCCTCCAGAGACGGGAACCCGGACCGGTCGAGCAGCCGCAGTTCCGACGTCAACGCACGCAGCACCGGATCGACCTGTCCGACGATCGGCACATCGACCTTGACGTTCTTGGAGATCGATGCCGGATCGACATCGATATGAATGAATTTGGCATACGGGCAAAACTTGTCGACATTGCCAGTCACGCGGTCATCGAAGCGCGCACCCACGGCGATCACCAGATCGGCGTGATGCATGGCCATATTGGCCTCATAGGTGCCATGCATACCCAGCATGCCGATGAACTGATCATCGGACGCCGGAAAACCACCCAACCCCATCAATGTACTGGTCAGCGGAAATCCCAGCTCACGGGCGAACTCACGCAACGATTCACTGGCATTCCCCAGGATCACACCGCCACCGGTATAGATCACCGGCTTCTGCGCCTGGGAAATCAACTCGACCGCGCGCCGCACCTGCCCCGAATGCCCGGCATGCGTCGGACGATAGGAACGCATATCGACCTTGTCAGGATAGTGATAGGTGGTTCTGGCATTGGTCACATCCTTGGGAATATCCACCACCACCGGCCCCGGCCGCCCGGAAGTGGCCAGATAAAAGGCTTTCTTGATCGTTTCCGCCAGATCCTCGACGCGCTTGACCAGAAAATTGTGCTTGACGC